>JBFJON010000088.1:0-6230 GCA_041617575.1 Nitrospirales bacterium
CAAAATGCTGCAGATTAGACCCAGGTAGGACATAGCTCGTAATGGCATGTAAGAAAAGGACACAAAAGCATCAGCGAAGGCTATAAGCTTCCTTTCAAGGGACCAATTTGACCTGCCGAACCTCCGTTCAGATTTGGTATAGGGAATCTGGATTTGGCGGAAGCCTAGCCGTGCAATCTCACCGCCAATGCTAGGATTTGCACCAACTGACTTTAACAGGGCACCGATCACTTTTTTATCAACCAGGGCGAAGTCTGAGCCTTGGGGTGGCACTTGCACCTGTCCGAAACGATTCAGCAACCTATAAAACAGGCTCGAAAGGACTCGATCAGTCCAGCCGATCTTCTTGCGCTGTTCCCGAACGGCCCATACCACTTGATATCCCTTCCGCCATAAATCCAGCATGTCGGGAATGATTTCCGGAGGATCCTGGAGATCGGCAGCAAGAAAGACAGCGCAACTGCCTCGGCTGTGCTCCAAACCGGCAAGGATGGCCACGTGGCTTCCGCTGTTCCGGGAGAGCCGCAGATAGTGGAACGTAGGGTTCTGTAGGCATAACTCTCGTAGGAGTTCTGAGGAACGATCGGTTGAATGGTCATCGACAAAAATTGTCTCTGTCCGGAGTGAGCCGAGGCGGGGTGCTAGCTGATTGAGTGAGTCACTTAGAGCGGGAATACTCAATTCCTCGTTAAAAATTGGGATAATGATGCTAACAGAAGGATTTTGCTCGTGGTAAGAACTCATTCTTTTTCCCGGTTAGGACAATGACTGCTCGAATTCTTGAAACACGTTTTGTTCGGAGACAGAATCGTCTTGAAAAAGGATAAGAGCAAACTCATACGGCATATAATCGTGGCGCAGGAGCACGCGTTTGCTGAGGTGTTTGGCAACTTCGAATGCCCAAAGTGGGTCTGTATGCCAACTCCCCGGTTTTTGGAAGTCGACATACGTGCTGAGAAAGTCAGCGCAGGCGGCAATACGGGCTTTCTGATGCATGGCTTGGAGGCTATCTGAGATATGCTTCTCATTACTTTCGACCTTTAATCTGGCGTTAAATACCCCTGACGCAATAACGAAATCAAATCTGTCAAGAATGCCAGAGGCCTCAGTTATGTCAAGTTCCCTCAAGTCCAACCCACGATGGCGCTCCCTGGCAATCTCCAGCAAACCTGGAACGATGTCAATGCCTGTGTATTGTCCATGCCACCCGTGTTGAATGAGAAAATCGTAGAGATCGCCGAAGCCACACCCGACATCAAGGACTGAGCTCTTTGGGCTTCGTAATACGTAGTCTGCAAGCACTCGGAAGCGGATCTCCTGCCTGCCGTTCACTCCCCATCCCAGGGATTCCGGCGAATACCCGAATTCCATGAGCCGGCTTTCATAGCGTTGAATATAGGCTCTCCGATCCTCTACATCCATCCTCTAACACCTATTCTCTATTCATCATAATCCGTTGGAGGTTTCGACAAAGGACGTTTTCCCATTTGTCTAAAGGTAGGCCATCGGCAAGGGTACGAAACTTGTCCAAGGCGCTAGCAATGCTGAACTCAGGAAAGTCTGAACCATAGACCATTCGTCGATCAAAGGTCTCCAGCAAGAAACGGAGATCACTCCAAACCGAACTCCCGGTGTAGCGAGATAATGTATACGATAGATCGAGAAAAGCATTCGGGCAGTCGCGCAGAGCTTCGGAAAGTGAAAGAGCCCAGCTTCCGCCGGCGTGTAACATTACAAAAGTGAGATTGGGGAATCGGCCGACCAGTTCGTGAATGGTGCAAGGAACAGACTTTTGTAGTGTGCCGCCGCGATAATAGAAAAGTGTATCTAGCCAAACAGGGAGCGGACGACTCCAAGAGGCCAATTCTTCCAAAACTGCCAAACACCTTGAATCGAGTGGGTCATAACGGTTTAAGCGAGGATGCAGTTTGAGGACAGCATACGGAGCCCCATAAAGTTCTGTACGAAATTCGTGTGCGGCCACTTGAGGTTTTGAGTAGGAGGACGGATTGAAGGAGGCCCCTGGCATAAGAATAGCAGGATGTCGTTGGCACAAATCCAGTACGAACTCGTTGGAGATATAACCGGCCAGGGCCACGACCACAGCGTTTGTAACCTCAGCCTGCTCGAGCTCTAATAATAGGCGCTTTTCGCTTGCGTCGTAAGTGCTATTAAACCACCGGCCATCTTGGGTTACGTGGGTCAAGGAATCAAAAATCAAGCTTGCACCTGCTAGATTATTTCAAAGGACAGAGGACAAGAGAATGTCGAAGGTGTATCGTAGGAGGGCATAAGCGCTTCGGAAAACAAGAAATGACCAAGGAACTGCCTGGCATGGTTTTGGAATGTTTTTAATTTTAACTATAAAGACCCAATGAAAACATCTCAGGTTATTCTAGGCTCTTCCGAGGCATCCATATCATAGTGAAGTTTTTTAATGGCCCTGTTGGCGTTCTCAATGGCCTCCTCCCGAGTTTTTCCGGTAGCAACAACGTGACCCGGTCGATCAGCATCACCCGCAATTGGGCCAACCACTGTCCCAGGCTCTAGAGAAAAGCCGAAATCAAGAATCCCAGGCTCCGCACGCGCCTCTTCAAGGCCGGTTACCCCTTTGAATACGCCAGCATGTGGCGCAAAGAACTTATAGCAGGCGCCATTTTGACGCAGTGGGATCAGATTTGTATGTTTTCCCAAGAGAATATTTGCAAAGGCCACGGGCATACAGATGCCGCTTACGGCTTCTACTATCTGACTAAAAATGTTGCCTCCTCCTGGACGACCGCCCATTTCGATCAGATATACCTCGAAATCTTTCACGATGCATTCACAATGAAAAGCCCCGTTTTGGATACCTAAGGCCAAAGCCGCTCGGGTTACGACCTCATCAATTTGCTCCAGAAGGCTTTGCGAAAGCCGTGCAGGGTAATTCAGGGCCATAGCCACTCGAAAGTTCTGGTGATCCTGATGTTCCTTGTCCGATTTTGCCAAAATGGAAACGTGGCCGTTCTGCACCAGTCCTTCAGCCGTTATTTCTGTGCCAGAAATAAATTCCTCGACAATATATTTTCCGTTTCTGCTATTTGACTTCGCAAAGCTGATCGACCAGGGCAATTGTTTTTCATCTGGGACCAGGCTGACCCCGCGACTACCTGAATTGAGGGTCGGTTTGAGAATAAACGGATATCCAAGTTTTCCCCCTTCTTTAGTAATTTGCTCGGGGGTATTGGCGATGGCATAAGATGGCTGAGGGAGGCCCGCTGCCTGCCAACAGGCTCGCATTAAACTTTTGTCACAGCACCGCAAGGCGACATCCGGTGGTAAGCTAGCAAGGTCCAGTTTGGCACTGGCCTCAGCCGCGGGAATGACCCCCGCTTCATTCACCGGAAGGATAGCGTCAGCACCAATCCTCCTCGCATAGTCAGTAATCGCCTCAACGTTGCAGATGTCAATTGATGCATGGCCGTCTGCACGCAAAAAACCTGGGGCTTGAGGGTTTCGATCAACAGCATGGACTGTAAAGCCGTACTTTCTGAGTATCTCGATCGAATGGATTAGAAGTCTGCCCGCTCCGAGTTGCAGAATTGTAGGATTCCGAGCATGCATAGAAATTAAATTGGGTCTATTCCAATCACTCCTAACGTTCCTTCTCCTGATTCGATACGGCGATACCATTCCTTTTCCATTTGAAGTCGACGTTTAGCTTCTTCCAATACTTCGTGAGCACGGTCAACCGGAATTACTACCACACCATCGTCATTCCCGACGATAACGTCTCCTGGAGAGATAGAGACCCCAGCGCAAGAAACAGGGACATTGATGTTGCAGAGCCATCCTTTATGGGGACCACCGGGTGAGGTGCCTCTGCAGAAAATAGGGAACTCTTCATTTCTGTTTTGCTCCATGTCACGGACACATCCGTCAATCACAACTCCTGCAAGAGCCGTTCGTTTTGCAGCCACCGTCATTAGATGGCCCCAGACCGCACAATTAGTTCCTCCACGAGCAGCTATAACCAGAACATCCCCGGGTTTTGCGAGGTTCAGGGCCTGATGGGCTCCCCAATTGCATGACTCCATAGATTGTACTGTAAAGGCTGGGCCGCATAGGCGCCAACCAGATTTCAATGGTTTTACCGATGCGTCGAGGGACTGAAATCGGTTCATGCAATCACTTAGGACACTGCAAGGAAATTTTCCCAAGGCTTCAATGAGCTCCCGTGGAGGGCGAGAAAAATCCTTGATAATCCATTGCCCCATAGTCCATCCCTCACGAATGGAAATTTTTATCGACCCATTCTAGGACACTTTGGAATCCATTCTGTATTTCTTGATCTGCAGCAGCTATCGTCATTCTGAGAAAACCTTCCCCGGCAGGGCCGTAAAAAGATCCTGGCGCAAGAGCCACAAGTACGTCATTGAGGAGATTCTGTGCGATGAGTGCTGACGGGACCCCTAATGTCCGAACGTCCAAAAAGAAATAAAAGGCTCCCTGTGGGGGATTTAGTCGAATCGGAGTTCCAGAATGGGTCTGCCAGAGCTGAATGGTCATGGCACGGCGTCGTGAAAAGACCCTCATCATGTTCTGAACAAACTGTTGGGTTTGGGGATCGTTAAGAGCAAAAGCGGCGGCTTTTTGGATAAACGGTGCGACATTTGTAATCGAATGCTGACTTGCTTTTAATGCGTTTGAGATGACCTCGGCATTGCCGGCAAGGTATCCCACCCGCCAGCCGGTCATCGCGTAGGTTTTTGAGAAACTGTTTACCAATATGGTGTGGTCTTTGGCGTCAGGCAGAGATGAAAAGCATGTGTGTGCGTGACCATCGTACAAAATGTTATCGTAGACTTCGTCACTGATAACATAGAGGCCGTGGGCCTTTGCAAAGTCGTTGAGTGCTATGAGGTAGTCCCTTGTGGCCACTGCCCCCGTTGGATTATTCGGGGAATTTACCACTAAAGCCACCGTCTTCGGGCTCAAGGCTCGACTCCAATCCTCCAAGGCTGGCCAGAAATCGTTTTCAGCATTGGCGGGAACGCGAACCACGCGAGCTCCTAGCATCCTGACGATGTTGACGTGTGGCATCCATGCCGGATCCACGAGGAGCACTTCATCATTTGGATTAAGTATGGCCAGCAAAGAACAGTAATAAGCATGAATGCCACCATTAGTAACTAAAATTTCATGATCAGGATCATATTGAACGCCCCATTTGGTATGAAGACTTTTAGCAATGGCACGACGGAGCTCCGGGAGCCCGCGGCTATCGGTGTAGTGGGTTATGCCCTCTTTTAGGCTTCTGTAGGCGACTTCAATGACTCCAGGGGGAGTTGGAAAGTCTGGATCACCTGTTTGCAAGCTAATGACAGGTGTGCCGGAGGCCTTTAATTGCCGGACACGATCCGCCAAAGCCACTGTTGCCGATTCAGATATTTGAGCCAGGTTTTCACTTAACCTTAGCAAGGCGTTTTACCCTTCATCAGCCACGTGGGGCATTATAAATCGCCGGTTTATTTCTTGGATTACCTTACGAACTCTCTCGTCGTCTTCTGGTCCGTAGGTAAACTGGATTCCCCCGTGTCCATCTGCCACACCAATTACCCGGGTCGGTTGATAAATACTGTCTACAATGATGTCCCCGCGCTGACCCAGGGCTCCACCGGAAACGACAGGTAGCCCGGCTATTTTTCCCCAGCCTAGCGACTCCTTACAGGATCGTGCCGACTCATGAGCTGCCAATAGGGCTCCGGCCAGGGTCGGCCAAATGTTGACCCTGATCGGGTAAAGTCCACGGCGGCGGGCTATCTCCAGGGCTTCAGGAGATATTGCACCGATGCTGGCGTCAATCACGAAGGTGCCTGTGGACACTTCCCGGGCATCGTCGAAACCAAACACCGGTCCTACCACCGACCAGGCCACCACCATCTTTGCTCTGGCCAAGGCAGCTTGAACAGCAGGTCTATCGGTACTGCAAATGGCTGGATAGAATGGAGCGTTAGTGCTTCCAGGGGCCGCTGTCGTAATGAGGGTGACTTGGGCATTGCGATCGGCTAGGTGGTGGGCGAGGACTGAAATCTTGGGATCATCGCCCATGATCACAATGGTCGTCTCCTCAAGTTTTTCTCCAAGTAGGCGGGTCGCTTGATTCTCGACGGCCTCGATCCACACCTGACTGTCTCGATAGGTCAAAAGTAAAGTTTTTTTAAGGTATTGCTCAGCCGTCCTGGCTGAGG
>JBFJON010000089.1:0-6201 GCA_041617575.1 Nitrospirales bacterium
AAAAATCGTATTTTTCCTGGGCATCGGATAAAAATTTTGGAACGGTACCCGGTCGCAAGACTTCGATGGGATGCGGATCGAAAGACAGTACCATTGGAACGCCTTTGAGGCGTCGAGCGTTTTCAACGACCGCCTCTATTAGGGCGCGATGGCCTAAATGCTGCCCATCAAAGTTACCAATAGTCAGAACAGGAAAAGAGGCAAGAGGAGCTGGAGGCAAACCTCTGGTAATATTCATAAACCATTTTTATTGAGGAGTAGCGCTGCATCTTTGGCAAAATACGTCAAGATGAGGTCAGCCCCCGCACGTTTAATTGAGACGAGGCATTCCATCATAACGGACGTTTCATCAATCCACTCTTGCTGGGCTGCGGCTTTAATCATGCTATATTCGCCACTCACTTGATACGCTGCAATAGGGACACTAGCCATGTCGCGCACTTGTCTGAGAATATCCAAATAAGGTAATGCCGGCTTGACCATGACGATATCGGCCCCTTCTTCAAGATCGAGTTCGACTTCCCGCAACGCTTCTCGCGCATTGGCTGAATCCATCTGATACGAACGTCGATCACCGAAGGAAGGGCTGGAAAAGGCGGCATCTCGAAATGGGGCATACAAGGCAGAGGCATATTTGGCTGAATAGGACATGATCGGCATTTCGGTATAGCCGTGTTGGTCTAGCGCCTCACGAATGGCTTTGACCCGTCCATCCATCATATCCGACGGGGCCACCATATCCACACCCGCTTCAGCATGGCTGAGCGCCATCGTCTGCAGACAATTCAAGGTTTCATCATTGATAATCCGGCCGTCACGGACAATGCCGCAGTGCCCGTGGGATGTATATTCATCGATGCACACATCCGTAATAACCATTAAATCGGGAAGTTTCGATTTCAGCGCCCGAACGGCACATTGCACGACACCATCTTTTTCAAAGGCCGAGGACCCTCTTTCATCCTTCTGTTCCGGAATCCCAAAGAGAATAACCGCCGGAATCCCCAAGGCCCAAGCCTCAGATATCTCTGGCACAAGACGATCAACCGACCAACGAAATTGGCCCGGCATAGATTCAATGGGCTCCTGTTTGTTCTCTCCAAATGTGACAAACAGGGGATAGATCAAATCGGCCGGAATCAACTGTGTCTCGCGCACCATACGTCTTAATGAAGCATGCTGACGGAGTCGCCGCAATCGGTGAACGGGAAATCCCATAGTTATTCCTGTTTCTGTCCTAATAGTTCCTGACAGATGAGTCTTCGTCGACGAGCACTATCAAATATATAATTGTAACTTGGAGCGTCTTATTGATATCAAAGTCCAAACTCTTCATTCTACTTTCGAGGAAGATTGGTTAAAAAAACGACAAGATCCCGTACAGAAATCATCCCTGTCATTTGGCCATCTTTGGTAATACCCAAATGCCGGATATGTTGTTTGGCCATTAAATCATTGGCATCTAACAACGTACGATTGCCTTCAATCGAGGCAATGGGAGCCGACATGATTTTTTCGACGGTCGTGGTGAGAGGATCGGCCCCCGCCGCGACCACTCGTCGAACCAAATCCGTGTCGGTCAGAATCCCGATGATTTCTTCTCCACTCGTGACAAAGATGCTGCCAATCCCATTATCGCGCATCATTTCGGCAGCAGTCTTAACCGAAACATCCCGGTCAACTTTCACAATTTTTTCTAAGGGAACCATACACGACTTTACAGGAACCATGGCTCTACTCCTCCAATCAATCGGTTAACATAATATGCTGACAGGGTGGCCTGTCCTCATTTGAATGCCGACAGCGCTGCCCTCATTTGAATTTCCTTTATAAAAGCGACTTGGTATGACTCTGATTCGCATGGGCCACGATCGCATCAACTAACGCAGGCACCGTGTTTTCCGCAGCCACAATACCCACGGATAACCCTTCGGCCTGAACCGTTTGGGCTGTGATCGGACCTATACAGGCCACGGTGGCATCCTGCGTCAGCTCCCGCATCTCCTGACGATCAGCAAATAACTGACAAAAATTCCTGACAGTCGATGAACTCGTAAACGTTAAATACTGAATATCCTGATTGCGAAAACGATCGGAGATAGGCTCTCGTTCCACTTCGGGTGGCACAGCTTGATAGGCATGGACAACCCGAACAGATGCACCCATTGCCCCCAATTGTTCAGGAAGAATCTCCCGAGCCACTTTTGCGCGTGGGATCAAAATTCTTTGGTCTTTCATTTCTAATCCACTCAGGGCCTCCAAAATTCCTTCGGCTTGAAACTCCTTGGGAACAAGGTCGGCAACTAACCCCCAACGGTTGGCCTCTTCCTTCGTCCGAGGACCAATACAACAGACCTTTGTACTCGCAAGACTTCGAGCATCCTTTTGATGAAACCACAAACGCCCCATGAAGGCCTGCACGCCATTCATACTCGTAAAAATGACCCAATCATACGTGGCAAGCTCACGAATAGCCTCATCCACAGGGTCCCAGCTCTCGGGAGGACGAATTTCCAATGTCGGACATTCAATGGGCTCAGCCCCCTGTTCGGCCAATAAATTGGACAGCGCCGGGGCTTGCTCACGTGGTCGGGTCACTAATACCCCTTTCCCAAACAATGGTCGAGTTTCACACCAATTGAGACGGTCACGCAATCGAACCACCTCTCCCACCACAATAACAGTCGGCGGACTGAGGTCAGCTCTGGTGACCTTGCCCACAATATCCGCCAAGGTCCCAACAATAGTTTGTTGCCGAGCATATGTCCCCCATCGAATGGCAGCAACAGGCGTTGTCGAAGGTTTCCCTTCTTGAATTAACCGATCAACAATTTGTGGAAGATTTTTTGTCCCCATTAAAAACACCAAGGTGCCTTCAGCAGAAGCCAAACGAGGCCATTCTAAGGCACTCGTGGACTTCGTTGGATCTTCATGACCGGTCACAAAGGCGACCGTCGAGGCCAGCGTTCTGTGTGTCACCGGAATCCCGGCATAGGCCGGCACGGCAATTGCGGCCGTCACACCAGGAATGACCGTAAATGGGATTCCGGCTTCAGCCATCGTTTCGGCCTCTTCACCACCTCGGCCGAACACGAAGGGATCACCACCCTTCAATCGCACGACAGATTTTCCTTCCTGAGCCTTACTGACCAACAGAGCGTTGATTTCTTTTTGATCCCTGTATGATCCGCGCCCTTTTCGACCGACATAAATCCGCTCAGCATCCACAGGCGCATGCCGCAACAACTCAGGGTTGGCTAAATGATCGTAAAGCACGACATCGGCGAACTCCAAACATTCTTTCCCACGCAACGTCAGCAATTTTGGATCGCCTGGACCTGCACCAACAAGATACACATGTGCTCTTTTTAGGAAATTTCCCATTGGGTTATGCCGCCCCATAGATTTCCTGCAGAATTGGTTGGGCGCCACGATCTAATAATTCTTCGGCCACTTTCGTACCAATGGATTCGGCCTCGAACATCGATCCAGACAACAAATACCGCACATATCGTTTCCCATCAAGACTGACGACTAATCCATCCAAGGTCAGACTATCCCCTTGAAGGACCGCATGGCCGGCAATCGGCACCTGACAGCCGCCTTCTAGTCGTTTTAAGAGGGCCCGTTCGGCCGTCACCCTCATCCGCGTCGGTTGATGCTCGAGCCTAGATACCAGATTCCGTACAAGGCCATCATCTTCACGACCTTCAATTCCTAAGGCTCCCTGTCCAATCGCCGGGAGGCTGACATCGACGGGAAGACATTCCGTGATTTGTTCATCCCAGCCTAATCGCTTTAACCCGGAAGCCGCCAGTACAATGGCATCAAGCTGGTTCTCTTGAAGTTTGCGGAGTCGTGTATCAACATTGCCTCGTAGCATCTCAATTCGAAGATCGGGACGAGCATGTAAAAGTTGGGACTGTCGACGCAAACTGCTGGTTCCCACTCGGGCGCCCAAAGGGAGTGCATCCAACTTTTTCTCATCACGGGCAATTAATGCATCCCTGGGATCTTCGCGCTCCGGAACACATATAATATGTAAGCCGTTTGGTAACACCGAAGGCAAATCTTTCATGCTATGGACAGCGAGATCAATGTCTTTTCTCAAGAGGGCTTCTTCAATTTCCTTCACAAACAGCCCTTTGCCACCGACTTTGGCCAGAGGCACGTCCTGAATCTTATCCCCACTCGTTTGAATCCGCTTGAGAACAACAGAGAGATCGGGAGCAATCTGCTGAAGCTGCCGTTGCACCCATTCCGCTTGCCAAAGGGCAAGTTGGCTACCTCGGGTTCCAATGATAAGGGTGGAACGTTCTTGACTGGCGGTACTCACAGACTGTCTTTCTGGGACAGTGATTCCTCCGAAGCCTCATCACCCACATCAGCTTCGAATGGCGGAGACTCTAAGGAGTGTATCTCGCGTTCTCGAAGTTCGAAAAACCGTCGTGCCGCTTCAATAAACGCAAACCCATTTTGCGACTGAGCTTCCGCTTTTAACGTCACCAACGGCCCATGAAGCAACTTATTCACGATAGCCGACGCTAACCCTTCGATAGTGAGGCGATCTTTTTCAGAAAGTTCGCCTAACCGATGAAAGACTTTTTCCAATTCTGTCTTTTTTATATCTTCCGCTTTTTTTCTCAGAGCCACAATCGTCGGAGTGGCTTCCAGACCACGAACCCAGGCCACCATGATTCCAACTTCTTCTTTCACCATCTTTTCTGCCTTTTCCGCCTCTTTCAAACGCTCATCTTGATTGTGCCCGACATGGGCCTTGAGATCATCAATGTCAAAGAGAAAGGCGTTGTCTACATCCTTGACTGCGGGATCAATATTGCGAGGGACGGAAATATCAATTAAAAAAATCGGCCGGTTCATACGTTGGTGGACCGCCCCCTCGATATCATCTTTGGAAATCACAAAGTGGGACGCTCCGGTGGCGCAAACAATAATGTCCGCCTTAGACAGCGTACTGCTGAGCTGCTCGTATGGGACCGCATTCCCATGGAATCGCTCCGCAAGCGTGAGGGCCCGATGGTGATTGCGCGTGGTCAATAACACCTCTTTGACCCCATGATTCACCAAATGTTGAGCCGCCAGTTTTCCCATCTCTCCGGCACCTACTAATAACACCACCCGTTGCTGAAGATTGGAAAAGACTTTTTTGGCCAATTCGACAGCCGCATAGCTGACGGATACGGCATATTCACCAATTCGAGTATTGGTTCGGACATTCTTGCCGACTGAAATCGCTTTTTTGACGACTTTGTTGAGGATGACTCCAGAAGAACGATGGGTCAACGCCAGTTCATAGGCTGCCTTCACCTGCCCGAGGATTTGTGGTTCACCCACGACCATGGAATCCAGGCTAGCCGATACTCGGAAGAGATGAGCGATGGCTTCTTCATCACTATAGCGGTACAAATGCGGCAGCAAATCCTCTGGCGAGAGAGAAAAATGTGTGGCTACGAGAAAATCTTCGAGTTTGCGAAATCCCCACTCCCCTTTCTCGACAACAGCATAGACTTCCACCCGGTTACACGTTCCCAGATACATGGCTTCCTTAATCTCGGAATACGCCCGTAACCGAGCCAGGGCTTCGCCCATTCGACTATCAGAGATCGCTAATAATTCTCGAAGTTCCACCGGAGCCGTCCGGTGATTGAGTCCTAACACAATGATATTCATAAATGCACAATCGGCTGGGGGCTTTTCATGAGTATGCCAACAAAGGTCAAGATGACTCCGGCAAATCCCACGATCGTCAGATAGGCCGCCCGTTTGGCCCTCCACCCCGCAGTCACTCTTCCCATCAGTACCACAAAATAAAACACCCAAGTAATAAGCGCCCACACTTGCTCAGGATTCCAACTCAGATATGAACCAAGAGTTAACTGAGCCGAAACCGCTCCGGTCAGAATTCCCAACGTCAACAAGGGAAAACCAAAGAGTATGGAGCGCTGATTTAACGCATCCAAAAAGTCCAATGGTGGGAGTTTAAAATATAGGACATTAAATTGCTTGGATTTCAACAACCGTTCTTGCATCAGATACATCAAACCTGCCACGAACGCCACAGCAAACCCTATTGTTCCTAAAATGCTCAACGTCACATGGACCCACACGGTCTGAAAAACCGGCGCAATGGTACCGGACTCCACAGGAGCCAGCGTTGCGGACACCAAGGAGAGAAAGGCC
>JBFJON010000090.1:0-6198 GCA_041617575.1 Nitrospirales bacterium
AAAGTATCAGCCAAAAGGGTTGGAAATTCTCGCCTTTCCTTCCAAAGACTTTGGCGGCCAGGAATTGGAGACAAATGAGGCGATTGCGACATTCTGTTACACTCGGTATTCCGTAGACTTTCCCCTCTTTGCCAAGACCAAAGTCCGTGGTGAAAACAAACATCCTTTGTACCGCTATTTGACAGAAAAAAGCCAATTCCCAGGCGAAGTGAGATGGAACTTTGAAAAATACCTTGTGGATCGCAAGGGTTCAGTGATCGGGAGGTATTATTCAAGCGTGTTGCCCCTTTCTGAAGAAATTATTTCTGATCTGGAGCGGGCCCTGGTCCGACCCAGCTGAATGTGGCTTTTTGATTTAAACCTACCAGCATCATACCTACCTCACGATTTGTCTATAGTTTCCTCGTTGAAAATACATTTGTTGAATAAAGTAACTATCCCCTTCATTTCCAAAGCTGCAGCTTTGGAAATAATGTGACGATTTCCCCCAGGATTTGCCAGTTAAAGATGCTTATGTCAATTAGGAGAACGGGAGCACTGCATATGAAAGATGCCCAAAAAATGAACTCACAAAGTCTAAAAATGAAAGGCCTTTTGGCTAATTTGTTAATATTTGAAAAAAAGTGGTTTCAAAATCCTTGAGATTATTTATTCTTACATAGTACGAATTTTTCCTTATCAATATTTTCCTTCTCAGTGTATTATCATGGTTTGGAGGTAATGAAACGTGATCAAAGACTTTTTCTCTCCGTTAGTGTGGTGCTCAAGTTCAATACCAAGGGAGAATTAATGTGAGCGAGGAACCTGCGCTTGGTCCTGAATTTAAGGGTGAGGACCCATCGGCCCAACAACCTGAAGAGTCCCTTTCTTTTCGAATTAGGCGACTCGTGGACTCTCAGCCATTTGCCGTGCTCTGTACACAAGGCGAAAAGCATCCTTACGGTTCTCTTGTGGCCTTTTCGATGACAGAAGATTTGACGACCGCTGTGTTTTCGACCCCTGTCACAACAAGAAAATTTCAACTTTTGAGTCAAAACGATCGGGTCGCACTTTTGATCGATAACCGATGTCAGAATCTCGACAACATGATGAATGTGGAAGCCGTCACTGCTACAGGGCAAGCCAAGCGAGTTGAACCGGGAAGAGATTTTGAACATTGGTCCCGCTTCTTGACGGCCCGCCATGGCTACCTCTCCGGCTTTGTCCAAGCACCAACTGTTGCCCTCTTCTGCATCGAAATTGTGAGGTATTTTCACGTGGTACGTTTTCAGGAGGTCCAACAGTGGATTCCAAAAAAAATCATTGGATAATTTGGCTTGGCCATACTCCTGGCTTGGACGTACAAGTGGTTGGAGGAAAGGCGGCTTCTCTGGGCAGGCTGATTTCCGCCGGTGTACGTGTACCATTTGGTTTTTGTCTTACAGTTTTTGCCTACCAACACTATCTTGATCATTCAGATCTGCCTAGTGTGATTCAAATGGAGTTGGGGCGAAAACCATTGGACAAAATGCGGTGGGAAGAAATATGGGACGCGGCCCTACGAATCAGGTCTGCATTTCTTAGAGCTCCCCTCCCGCCAGACCTTGTGCAAGCAGTCTCCGAGGCTTTACGCCAGCTTAATCCCCAACATCCACTGGCGATAAGATCCTCGGCTCTTGGGGAGGACTCTGCTCAACGTTCTTTCGCAGGGCTTCATGAATCAATCGTCAATGTTCAAGGTAGAAAGCCGGTGCTTCGAGCCGTACGAACGGTTTGGTCATCACTCTGGTCCGATGCCGCTTTGCTTTATCGCAAGGAATTATCTCTCGACCCCCTTCAGAGTCGAATGGCGGTTATCATTCAGGAAATGGTCCCCGCTGAAATTTCCGGAGTGGCCTTTGGCCGAGACCCTCGAGACCAGTCGGTGGACAGAGAAATCGTCGAAGCGGTTCCTGGTCCATGCTCAAATTTGGTTGATGGCCTTTTGGACCCTGACCGTTGGATTCTGCGGCAAAGCTCGGGTGACGTCGTTGAGTGGCATGCAGGTGAACGAGACGGAGGACGGCCTGACGTGCCGTTGTTGAAGGATGATGATCTTCGGGTACTTCATACAAGACTGAAACAAGTCGAGGAATTGTTTGGATGGCCGCCCGACATGGAATGGGCCGAACAAGGTGGCACGCTGTCAGTGCTGCAGGCGCGTCCTATTACGTCCGGTATGTCCGTCCCAGAATCAGATGAACGTCGTTGGTACTTAACCCTTCGTCCCAAATTACCCCAACTTCGTCGTTTGGCTGAAAAGGTTTCACATACGTTGATCCCCGAACTTGAACGACTGGGCGAGAAATTGGCCGGGGAGGATATTGATAACCTGAATGATCGCGATCTTGCGGACTGTATCAAAGAAAGGCTTGCTACACTCATATCCTGGCGGGGAATCTATAAGGAGGAGTTTATTCCCATGGCTCATGGGGTGAGGTATTTGGGGGCGTATTACAATGAAGCACTTCAACCCCAAGATTCCTATGAATTCATGGGTTTGCTCGGAGGTCAGGACTTTCTTGCCTCACATCGGAATGCGGCCCTTTTGAATCTTGGGCGATGTGTCCAAAAGAACCATGCTCTTTGCAAAAAATTAACGGAAAGTGCTATGGGCTTTTCTCAGACCTCCTCTAACCCCTGGACACATCTCAAGAAGCAGATGGCCGATATTCAGGGAGGAGCTGAGTTTCTTATAGATTTCGAGCGCTTTCTAACCACCTTTATGGACACGACCTACAATGGTGAGCGTCTCGTCGACCGACCCGACTCTTTGTGTAACCTGGTCTGTCAACTTGGGAATGTTGCGCAGGTGGTACCAGCACAAAGGGAGCAAAATGCAAGGGCCAAAGCGTTGGTACTTCAACAGCGCTTGATAGAGGCTGTAGGAGAGTCGCAGGCGCATGAGGCCCGGGAAGTCATCGCTATTGGCCAATTAAGCTGGCGTCTCCGTGACGATGACAATATTCTTTTGGGACGGATCGAAAGTCAGTTCCTTCGAGCCTTGCACCTTGGTGCTAAACGGTTACAGGCATCCGGACGGCTGACTGGAAAGCTTCCAGGCGAAAAATTTGTACCCCTTGTGGCACAAGCACTTCGAGATGGTACCCACGACCCCATTCACCTTGACGAGGATGAACCGGAAATAACTCAGTCTCACAGGCCTACCAATGAAAAGCCTCGTCAACTACTTGGACAACCTGCTTCTCATGGTTTGGCAGAGGGCCCGGCACGTCTGGTCAACAGCATCGAAGATTTTCGGAATTTTCAACGGGGGGAGATTCTGGTATGCGAGTCGATCCAACCGACGATGAGCCATCTCGTTCCACTTGCCTCTGCCATTGTCGAGCGGCGAGGTGGAATGTTGATTCATGGGGCGATTATTGCGCGCGAACTTGGTATTCCCTGTGTGAATGGTATTTCCAATGCAATCGGCGTTATTTGCGATGGCGATCAATTGACGGTGGATGGGTATCTTGGAATTGTGACACTAGGAGCTCCAGATTTTGAATTGGAAGACCATGCCTTTTCTCAACAACCTTAACTAAATCATTTACAATTTCAATGAAATAATTCTGAGAAAAATATACAGCTACTGCTTTGCGAAAGGTGAGACGATTTATTAGGTTATTTTACTTCTCTCATCTCGTAGAGCCTTACGTGGTCGTAGATCTTTTTGAAAGACCTCCATCATGTTCTTGTTCCACAAAGCGTAAGGGAGAATACAAACCATGATCCAAATTTCCTACATCAGTAAGGCAACCAAATCCATGACCCAGGATGATCTGGAGGCCATCTTGAGGAGTAGTCGGGAAAACAATGCGCGATTGGGAATTACAGGCATGCTCCTTTACGGTAATAAAACCTTCGTGCAAATACTGGAAGGGGAAGAGAAGTCCGTGAATGAGTTAATGAATATTATTAAAAAAGATTCACGCCATACGGACTTCCACGTGTTAAAGAAAAAGACCATTGAACGGCGCGAATATGCCGATTGGAGCATGGGCTTTAAACGAGTCTCGGGTGAAGATTTTCAAGCAGTCCAAGGGCTCGAAAAAATCAGTGAGAAGGATTTTAATGCTGCCTTTTTGGGAAGTCACGCGAACATTGTCGAATCCCTGATGGAACATTTCCGGAAAGATCGACTGAAAAAGATAGGGCAGGAAGAATTATCGCTGGATGAGGAAGATCGTTTCATTAAAATTCTTCACCAAATCATTCGGGCTGCAGTGAGAGTTCTGGCCGTCTTGATGGTGTTTACGATTCTGTGGGGAGTGGTGGATGTGGGCTATATCATCTATCAAAAACTCATATCCCCGAGTTTCAGCACGTTAATCATCAGGGATATTGTCACCACATTTGGAGCCTTTTTAGCTGTACTCATCGCCATAGAAATTTTTATCAACATTACCCTCTACATTCGCAAAGACGTCCTTCATATCAAATTAGTAGTGGCTACGGCTTTGATGGCTATTGCCCGTAAGGTGATTATATTTGATTTCAAAGAAATTACCCCACCCTATGTTTTCGCCACTGCTGCCGTAGTGCTGGCTTTGGGCATCACCTACTGGCTTATTGAAAGAGGTTTAACCTGGAGTGAACACGATAATCTCTAATGAAAAAACGCCTCTTTCTTGTCGGCATTTCATTAAGCATATCTTCTCTTCAGAGCCTTTGCCTTTATGGCCCCCCTTTTGCCTGAATGGGACTCCTTCGGAAATTCACCGAAGCAGAGGGGAATGGTATATTTTTTTCATGTTGCTCGGATTGCTGAAGTCTTGGGCCCCATTATAAAAAGAAAGAAAATTTTATGATAAACCCAGGGATTTTGAGTTAGCGAAATACAAAAACGATTGGCTTGGCAAATTTCCGCCATTTCATATTGGACCCTTTTTAAAATTGTACCCAGAGTCCGCAATCCATTCGCTATAGAATTTTGATTCGAGGGATAGGACAGGTGTCATAAAAAGTAGGAGGAGTAGATTAGAATGAGAATGCCAAACAAACATTTAGTATAATTTGAATGACAGTTTGGTTATGTTAGTCATGAGATTTACGGGATCAAAAGAGGTTTAAATGAATGCATGCAGCAACTTGGGCAAATTCCTTAAGGAAGCGCTGAAAACTGGGTGGATGGTCGTTACCTGCGGAGTGCTGATGACCGCCTGTGTGGGGGTGGCCCAGAAAGATTGGCAGTGGATGAAAGGGGAAGAACCGACGGCATTTGGATTGATTAAGGTCAGGCCGACTGGATCGTATTCACGCGGGTATCAAACCCAACTTCGATTTTTTCATCTGCTAAACCTTGGCACAGGGGAACGCCTTCGCGTCGATGTGCAGTCAGCGGCCAAAGCGTTCATTCTCAATCTGGCTCCTGGAGACTATGAAGTCGTTCGGGTCCAGTTCAATGAAGGTCCTATGATGATGGAATCTCATTTTAGCTTGCAATTTCAAGTCCGTCCAAACGTAACGACTTACCTCGGGATTTGGCAGTTTGATGTGGATACACCGCGCACCCAGCGGATGCTTCGTACGGAAATTTTTCATGAACAACCTAACTGGGATGAGATTCCCATGATGCATCGAGCACCCAACCGAAAGACAATGGAGGTGTTTCTCGCCAAGCTCGGGAGTGAAGAAACTAGACTCTACACAGTCGCGCCTTATCCGAAAATTAGCTATTACTATCGGTAATGATGAAAACGATTCATCCTAATGCACATGGAGGTTTTCTTCTTTTGCTGCCTAAGAAATTAGCGTACATCCTAGTCGGCATTTTTTAAGCGAAATCCTTAGTAATGCTCGACGCGGCATTCAGCCTGTATAGTCAAAAAACGCACATTCACTGTCTCTCGCGGATGAACCTCAAAACCTCTGCGCTCCTCTCCCGCTTGTCCCTCTCCACTAAGCCTGCTATTCCGCACCAAAAGAAAACTTATGGATGACCAAACGGCTATCTTTGGGAAGCGCTATTTTGGGATTCGCGCAGGCTTTGCAGGGATCATTGCGCTTTATCTCATCACCATGTTTGCAATTCTCGCATACACCATTTTTACCTTTCAGAGTCAAAGGTCGGATGCGGTCGTTATTGACCTCGCAGGCCGACAGCGGATGCTGAATACCAAGCATATGATGCAGATCCTTCTGGTTTCACAAGGTGTACAGGCGGATTATGGTTAT
>JBFJON010000091.1:0-6151 GCA_041617575.1 Nitrospirales bacterium
GCACAAACTTCACGGTAGGAGTTGGCCCAACACGCAACCAACCCACGGAATGGCTACAAAACGACCTTATCCATGATGGCCTCTGGGGCATACCTCCAGTGCCTGTTGGCGAAAAACGAAAAGAAACAGATTTTGCCATTTCCGGAGCCCTCACTCGTTGGTGGGAAATCATGGGTCAGAAACGTGTTCTGTATCTTGGCGGGGGAGGTCAGTCCGGTAGCTTATTCCATGAAATTTTTGCGAGGACCGGGTTTCGCCGATGGGCCCCCTTAAAAACCATTGAGTATCTGCATGGGAATCAGGAAGGGATTTTCGCTAGTCTTTTTCGTCCCTTGAGGCTCTCGGGCATGGTAAGAGCTTCCCGTGTCGCCTCAGGGGCCGCCTTCCATGATTTAGCAAATGCTACCTACACTGCCCAAGGTTCAATCAGCTACGGGTGGTATGACGAGAAAACCCTTCACCCCTGGTTTGAGGTGGAAATCGGCGCCACGATTGATTCAGGTATTTTCAATGGAGAACTTGGTGATTCGTTGGAAGAACGGTTTTGGACTGCCGCCTTGCGCGCATATCCATTTACGATCGAAACCTGGAACGATCAACTCAATAGCAAGGACTACGGTCCTACCTATGGCGGTCGGCTCACGATGGACCTCTACTTCCTCCTCCCGAAATCATGGACGGGCTAGGAAAAAGTAGTATTTTCTAATTCCCTGTGATTCGAAAGCTAGGAATCTAGGAGCTTATGAGAAAGATGTGATGGTGAGGGGTAAGCGATGCCAGGATTCACCTGCATCAGCACTCCGATAGAGACCTCCACCGTTGGTACCAACATATAACACGTGAGGATCGCTGGGACTAATCTGCAAGCTGCGAATGCTCGTCGCGTCTAATCCATTGATTTTGGGTTGCCATGTGGCTCCTGAGTCTTCACTTTTTTGCACCCGATCACTAGTAGCTAAATACAGCGTGGAAGGTTGAGAGGGATCCAATTGAATGGCACTGACATAGGCGTCTCGAATACTTCCCTCAATTCTGACCCACTGTTCGCCTTGATCAGTGGATTTATATAAACCCTTCGTGGTTCCCGCATAGACGACGTCACTATTTGTCGGATCGACGGCTAACCCATTCACACCCAAAGCCATAGACGCCATCTTAGCATCAGACGCGACCATGCCAAGGGATTTCTTTTCCCAACTTTGGGTCGCATTGGTCGTGCGGTAGACACCGCCGGTCGTCCCCGCAAACAACACGTTCGGGCGCTGCGGGTCCATCGCCAAAGACACCACAAAATTCACTTCGTTCATCCCATCCATCCGTTCCACCCAATTTCGGCCCCCATCTAGACTGCGAAAGACTCCAACAGTCGTGGCAGCATACACCATCTCCGTTCCTCGGGGGTTAAAGATGATCTGATTAACAATGGCCGAGATTGTCCCCTTCTGAATGCCAGCATTAAATTGATGCCAGGTTCTGCCTCCATCCGGACTTTTATACGTCCCATCGCCCATTGTTCCAGCAAACACCGTAGCCGATAATTTGGGGTCAATCGCCAAACTGATGACTCGTGTCCGCGTCAATTCTCCCGCAAACCGGGTCCACGTTGCGCCAGTATCACTGGATTTATAGACGGCCTCATCTGTAGCCACATACATGATGTTGGGCTTGGTCGGATGCAGGGCGATAGACACAATGGTATCACTGCGCTGTCCGCATGCTGTGAGCGCCAACAGCAGCAGCCACGCAACTGCCCAGGAAAAATATCGAAGTGGTTGGAGCGAGCTCATTCCATAAAAGCTACGGCTGAGATGGACGGTAGGGTTCGGCATATCCCGTCAATTCCACATAGCCTTGCCCATGTATATCATGTCCTTTCCACCGTCCATTTACATCTACTGCCCCTTCCCAATAGGTCACTCGCGTGCTTCGTGTGGTGACCAGTTCTTGGTTCGCCATGCGGGGTGAAAGAGACAGTTCAATGTCTTCAGCAGGAATCGCCAATATCCATTGACTTGGGTAGTTCGCCTCACTCACCGGGCTCTTCCAATGCCGATTGACAGAGATCTGCAAGTCTTGGAGAGAAAATGCCTTCGAAGATCCGTTGGGAAAGACCAATGTTCCACTCGAAACAGGATCGAACGTGCTATCAGCCCGGCGCAGACCATAGGCCATGATTTCATGATTGTTGTCGAGCTGAAGGCTGAACCAGTCCCAACCCACTAAATTTCCTGCCAGATCTCCTGACCCAAATTCATGATCCATCCAACTCACACCCTCAACAGACATTGAGGTATCATTAACTTGGACCGAACCTGTGGTGTGAAGTCGTGTTAGGGAGTAATAATGCGATGTCTGATCAGGTTGCTCCCCCTTGTAACTGACTCCATTGGCCCCATGAATGACAGGAGGTTTGCGTGACTCAACAACGAGGTCAATGGAAAATTCCTCTGCATGGGCCTGAAGTTGGAATTGCCGATGGTCGGGGCTCACCGCTTTAATATGCCACTGATCGATCCAGACATCTAAGACATCAGCCTGCGCCCCAGCTTTGGCGATACCAGCCCGACTTATTTTCTCGGCAAACCGAAATTGATCGGCATTCTCATCAGTCAACGCAAAATGTGCCAAATACAGATGCCGTATAGCCCATGAAGAAGGATTGTTCCAGGCATGTGGCGAGTCTATCCCACGTCGGAAAAATGTTAATTCGTACCCAAAACGTCGTCCCTTCGAGCCCAATAAATGTCCAGTAAAATACCACCATTCAGTTTGAAACTGTTCATGACTTCCGTGATCACGCGGAAAGACATAGGCATACCCGGGTCTGGCCGGAGAAAACCGTGGCAGGGAAGGGGGGGAGTCCGCTGCAAAGATATCTGGGCTGATCAAACACACCAACACGACAAGGATTGCTCGCATCATTCGGTCGTTTATACCATGATGCCCTAAAGCGCACAAATCCCTTGTCCCACAAGCACTTTCTCATTTTGTCAATTGGTCGTCTAGGAGGTTGACACGTTGACTTTTAAGAAAATCCTCGGCTATCGTACCGCATGTCCTTGCATTTTTCTTCAGCGGAGCCCGCGGCGTTTCCCCCACCGGATATTGTTCCGATATTTCCGCTTCCTACAGTCGTGTTTTTTCCTGAAACCTATTTACCACTTCACATCTTTGAGCAACGCTACAGAGAAATGGTGCAAGAAGCCGCAGGGTACAAACAATGTATTGGCATGGTGCTACTCAAAGACGGATGGGAAGACCAGTACGAAGAAGCGCCACCAATTCATTCCATCGGGTGCGTAGGGCGAATTATTAGTTCTCATAAACTATCGGATGGAGGCTATAACATTGTTCTTCAGGGGTTACATCGGTGTACTTATCAAGAACTGACGGTCATAACTAATTATCGACAAGCTCGCATTACTCCGCATATTCCTCAAGTTTGCACATCATTAACTTCGGAGATACGTCGCCATCTCCAGGAAACCTCCCAGGAGTATCTCCTATCCAAGAAAGCCAACCAACTGTGTGACGTCATAAGTTCTGGCACACTCACAGATTCCATTCTCGTGCATAATCTGTCGGCTGGCCTTGATCTGTCACCCATCGAAAAGCAATTCTTGCTGGAATCTGATGACCTCTCACAACAAGCGCGTCGGCTTATCGATTTCATTCGTTTCAAACTCACTGATCTCCGAACAACACAGGGCTAACCTCTATGTCTACGTCTGCAGCCATTGAAGTCATTAACCTCGGCAAAGTCTATGATAGTGTCGATGCGGTCAAAAATCTTTCCTTGACTGTACAGCATGGAGAAATCTTCGGGTTGTTAGGACCCAACGGAGCTGGGAAAAGTACCACCCTCCGAATCTTGATAACTACACTGAGTCCAACAACCGGTACGGCCACAATCCTCGGGCACGATGTCGCCAAAGAAGCCGATACCGTGCGCCGACTCATCGGCTATGTCCCACAGGAACGTGCGATAGACCGATTTCTGACAGGACGAGAGCATCTCCTGTTGCTCGCTAATCTTTATCATCTGAAAAAAGACGAAGCCCTGACTCGCATTGATACGCTGTTAAAACTTGTGAGCCTGGAAGAACATGCCGATCGAGTGGCTAAAGGCTATTCAGGTGGCATGAAACGAAAGCTGGACATTGCCTGCGGGCTATTACCGAATCCGAAAATCCTCTTTCTCGATGAGCCCACCCTTGGGCTAGATGTCCAGAGCCGGCTCAATATTTGGGAACATATTCGGCAATTAAAGAAACAGGGCATCACGATAGTCATGACGACGAATTACCTTGACGAAGCTGACCAACTGTGTGATCGCATCGCCATCATGGATCGCGGAGAAATCCGTGCGACTGGCTCCCCAAAAGATTTAAAAGCCAGTCTGGGGGGAGATGGGGTTTGGCTGACCCTCAGCGAGGCGACTCCAGAAGCACTGGAACAACTGAGCACTGCCCTTCACGGATTACCTTTCGTGCGGGCAATCCGTCCCAGGGAAAATGGGCTGGATATTCGGGTGGACGGTCCAGAAAAAGCCCTTCCTGCCATCATGGAGACAACCAACAAAGTCGGATGCCGGTTGGATGGCATTGAATACCATCGGCCCCGTTTGGACGATGTTTTTGTGGCCCATACCGGACGTTCCCTCAAAAACGAACCTTTTGACCCTGCAGCCTGATCCTTTCGCTAATTTTTTCTTTGGAACAATCTAGTCATGAATGAACAAATGCAAGAAGTGCTCGCCTTGACTAATCGATGGGTCAAACGACTAAGCCGAGAAAAATTCAGTATGCTCTTTACGCTCATCCAGCCTATGCTCTTCTGGCTGATTTTCTTTGGTAACTTGTTTCAGCGAGCAGCTGATATCCAGGTCGTCCAAGCGCCAAATTACATGAGTTTTCTCGCTGCTGGCGTCGTTGTGATGACCGTCCTCAACAATGGCTTAGCCGGCGGAGTGGATTTGCTCTTCGATAAAGAAAACGGCTTTCTCGAACGTCTGATGGCCACACCTATTCGGCGCTCCTCAGTTATTCTCAGCCGGTTCCTGTTTGTGATGGCCATCACCGCAATGCAGATCCTTGTTATCCTGGGAGTGGCATTTCTTTTTGGGGTCAGCGCGGAAACCGGCATCCTGGGCATTGCCGTCATCCTCATCCTCGGCATGTTGTTTGGGATCGGCCTGACAGCCATTTCTATGGCCATGGCCTTTTCTGTCAAAAGCCATGGAGATTTTTTTTCCGTCTTGGGTTTTTTGTCGCTCCCGATGATTTTTCTCAGTTCAGCTTTAGTGCCCTTAGTGGCCATGCCGGGTTGGATGAAAACCTTGGCCTTCTTTAATCCCATGACCTGGGTGATTGATGCAGTCCGACCACTCATTATCTCAGGATGGACCGAAGCCCTCCCGCAGGTGGGGATCGCTCTCGTGGTCCTGATAGCCTTTGACGTCCTTTGCCTCTATGGAGGGGCCAAAGCCTTTAAACGTTCCGTAGGGTAATTTCTCTCTGCAATAAGAAAAGATCGAGTGAAAGGTTTCACCTACTTCGTAAGGGTGTTTCCTTGCCATCCGATGCCACCATTGTGAGTCTTCCTCCAGATACCACCATCCACGCACTGCTTCGTTTACTCTCTGACCCAAACGAACAGGTCGCCCGTACAATCCAAGACCAGCTGGCGCGCCTCGGTCCAGGCGTCCTCCCCTTTCTCGAACAAGCTTGGACGGAAGATGCAGATTTAGAACCACGGGTGGCGTACATTAAAGAGGAAATTCGCTTTGGACAACTAAAAGATGAATTCCAAAAATTCGTCTCCCAAAGCGCTCGCCAAGAAGATTGGGAACATGGAGCCTTCCTCATTGCCAAGTTAGCGTATCCAGATCTCTCCATTCCTCATTATGTGGAATGTCTCGATAATTTGGCAGAGGAATTTCGCACCAAATGGCTTGCCACAGAATCCCCGTCGGGAAAAGCGGCACGCCAACTCAGCACGTTTCTCTTTAAAGACAAAGGATTTTCGGGAAACCGGACGCAGTATTACGATCCGGATAACAGTTATATGAACCGCGTGATTGAAACGCGCCAAGGCATTCCAATCAGCCTGTCGGCCCTCTATGTCTTCTTGGGAAAACGACTGAACCTGC
>JBFJON010000092.1:0-6150 GCA_041617575.1 Nitrospirales bacterium
ATCGTTTTTAATGTACAGATTGTCGAGGCCTAAAAAGGCGCCGAGGTTTTTGGCATGCACTAATGGGGAAAATCCGGCATGTTCGCCTATGAAATTGGTGCCTTCAACAGGAAGCAAATCCACATAGCGCCAGAGACTTTTCGGGCCAGAAAGAATCTTCTCTCGCGTGAGTTCCTTCTTGATGGCGGCATAATCATATTTAACTTCCAATGGCCCAAAGCACAGTTCGCACACGTGGATATCTTGCGTGGGATATTCTTTCCCACATTCCCGGCAGACCAGTGATTGCATTTTCTTTGTCATGATGGAGTCCTCATCTCATCTCTCAAATACAGCAGGGATGGTCGTATTGTACCGTATGAATAGGTGAGGCTTAAATGGCACAAGCCTCTGGTTCGTCATAATCAATGAGTTCTGTCAGCGATGCTTCCGGTCCACAGAGCGTACAGGAAGGATTACGCTTCACGTGTATTTCTCGAAAGGTTGTGGTGCGAGCATCAAAGTCTAATAAGCGGTCCGTCAAGGGAAGGCCGATTTTGAGAATAAGCTTTATCGCTTCCGTGGCTTGAATGGTGCCAATGATGCCCGCGACCACACCGATAATGCCAGCTTCCTGACATGTTGGCACCACGCCCGGTGGCGGAGGATTTTTAAAAATGCAGCGATAACAGGCTGATTGATTTGGGACGATGGTCATGACTCGCCCTTCGAAGCGGAGAATGCCGCCATGAACCAGCGGCTTGTTTTCCATATAGCAGGCATCGTTGATCAAAAACTTGGCCGGGAAATTATCCACGCCATCAATCACGACATCATATTGACTGATGATCTCTCGGGCGTTTTGAGCCGTCAGCCGTTCATCATAGGTGTTGACCTGCACATCGGGGTTTAAGGCTTGAATTTTTTCTTTGGCTGACAGCGTTTTGGAACGACCAACGTCAGGTGTATGGTGGAGGACCTGCCGTTGAAGATTGGAAAGATCCACAACATCACTGTCAATCAAGCCAATGGTACCAATGCCGGCAGCCCCCAAGTAATAGGCGACCGGGCAGCCTAAGCCGCCTGCACCCACGATAAAAACTTTGGCTTGCGAGAGTTTCTTCTGGCCTTTTCCTCCAACTTCGGGCAAGAGTATATGTCGGCTATAGCGTGTGATCTGATCTTCAGTAAAGCTCATGGCTGTTCAGTTGTTGAGAGACAATGTTTAAATATTGAAGTATTTTTCAATGCTGAGATAGCGCTCACCGGTGTCGCAGAGTATCGTCACAACATTTTTCCCGTGTCCCAGCGATTCAGCGACTTTTTGTGCTGCGAAGACATTTGCTCCTGCTGAAATGCCAACGAGTAGCCCTTCTTTCTTTGCAAGTTGCTTCGTGGTCTGATAGGCCTCTTCGTCTGTGACCGTCATAATTTGATCAAGTAATGATCGGTTCAAGACTTCTGGGACAAAGCCCGCACCAATGCCTTGAATTTTATGGGGGCCCGCTTCTCCTCCGGATAAAACTGGCGAACCGGCGGGTTCTACCGCCACGATTTTCACGTTGGGGTTTTTCTCTTTAAAGACTTCCCCGCAGCCCGTAATCGTGCCGCCTGTTCCCACGGCCGCAACAAGGGCATCGACCTTGCCCTCTAGCGCGTCCCAAATTTCCAACGCCGTGGTTTTTCGGTGTATGGCTGGATTCGCAGGATTCGAAAATTGGTTAGGCATGAAATATTCTGGATTCTGCTCTAATATGCTTCCGGCTTCATTGATAGAACCCCGCATCCCTTCCCTTGCAGGGGTCAGCACCAATTGTGCCCCATACGATGAAAGCAGGCTCGCCCGTTCCAGGCTCATCCCTTCAGGCATCACAAGGATTAATTTATAGCCACGGACAGCAGATACGAGGGCTAAGCCAATACCGGTGTTTCCACTCGTGGGTTCAACGATCGTACTGCCTGGTTTCAAGAGGCCCTGCTTTTCGGCCTCCTCAATCATATTCAAGCAAATGCGATCTTTGACGCTGCCGCCCGGATTGTAAAATTCGGCTTTACCATAGATAGTCGCCCCTCCAGGCGGAGAGAGGCGGTTCAAACGTACGAGAGGGGTGCCGCCAATGCCTTCCGTGATGCATGGCAATAATTGGGCGTTCATGCTCCGCCGCCCATGAAAAACAAGAATTCTAGCTTGTCATCTTCTTTAAGCGATGTGGTTCCCAGGTTTTCCTGATCAATCATCTGAGTATTGACCTCGACCGCGACCAATTGTGGGTCAATATCCTTGGCCTTGAGGACATCCATGACTGTAGAAACCTCTAGGTTTTCCACTTTACCATTTATGGTCAATTGCATTGGTTACTCCAACCTAAGTGCTGAAAATCCCTAAACAAAAAAACGTAACAAACCCTTATAAAGCGAGTCAAGAAAATGATGAGGATGAAGAATCCTTGAGCAGAAGTGGCACTAACTCTTTAGCCCGTCCCTGAAAGGACACATCAACGATTGATGAGTTAGGCGTGGGATCCAAGTTCAATTCTACAACCAAGGCCCCATGGTCTTTGGCCACAGGGGCAAACGAGGCTGCGGGATAGACGACACCCGACGTGCCAATAATCAACAGAATGTCGCAACGTTGCAAGGCCGCGTAACTATGTTCGAGGTCTTCCGGCGCTAAGGACTCACCAAACCATACAATGTGTGGCCTTAACAGCTCTCCACAATCAGCGCAGCTTGGTGGAAATGGTAAAGGAATGTCATGATTTATGGTAATGTTGTGGCATTGCGTACAGCGGACTTTCCAAATACTACCATGAATTTCTGAAAGGTGTTGTGTGCCGGCTGCGGCATGGAGGCCGTCGACATTTTGAGTGATGACCCAAAAATCTGGAAGTTGCATTTCGAGCTGGACGAGGGCCTCATGTGCTGGATTGGGCAATTTCGTGGCAAGTAATTCACGTCGCCAGTTGTACCATTCCCACACCAGTTTGGGATCGCGGGCAAAAGCATCAGGTGAGGCAAGCTCCTCTGGCCGAAAATTTTTCCACAGCCCATCAGCCCCTCGGAAGGTGGGGACACCACTATCGGCCGATATTCCCGCCCCGGTCAGCACGGTCACCGAGCGAGCTTCCTGAATTCGATCTCGCACATCAAGTATCGTGAATCGGTTAGGCATAATTTGGAGTTTTGTTGTCTCAAAGAAACAGCGCAACCAAAGATAAATCCTGGAACGAATATTTGCAAGAAAATAAAAGAGAAGTAATCTAATTTGAGTGGAGTCGTGTATTTTATAAGGATATAATCCCAGGCAAGGTCTAAGGCTTTTCCTTTATTCATGGATATGGCGAGGTAAATATGAAAAAGTTCGTTAAGACTGCGCTATGGATAGTATTGGGCGCCATGTTTATCATGGCAGGGGGAGCCAAGCTCATGGGGAATCATTCCCAGGTCGTACATTTTGCACAATGGGGTTATCCACCTTGGTTTTTATATTTGACTGGGATTATTGAAGTCGGTGGGGGAATTTGCTTGTTCATTCGGAAGGCCCAATTTTACGGGATAGTGGTGCTGAGTATCACCATGGTTGGTGCAGCCCTGACGCATCTGCGGGCTGGCGAGATGGGCGCCTTTCCTGTGCCTGTTGTGCTTCTCTGTCTTTTGGTGATGTTGGCTTGGACCATGCGTCATCCGGTCCGAAAAGACTGAATATTATTGGCAGCGGCTGCTTAAGTTTACGCAGTATCCTGGTTTGATAATACTGAAAACTTTAGTTGGTGACTCGGTTGGTAGTCCAGCGAAAACTCTGTGATAGCCAAGCATGTGAGACCAAAAGGTATATACCCTGAATATCCTAAGATCGGCATTTCAAAGACCTTGAAGGTATGGACATAGGGAATGGAATATTCCCAATGGACCAAGCTGTTGGCATTCCATAATTCCCACCAAAACCCACACACCAACGCGGCCAGGGCAGAAAGAAGAACGGGACGCCAATCTCCCTGAGCCAACTCATTGAAACATGTCTTTTCCTTCCGAATGCATTGAATCCCCAGAATTAGAAACAACGGACAGAGCCAGAGGAGGGGGAAAAAAAGGTTTGGCCAAATTCCTATCAGACCAAGTCCCATGCTACCCAACCCGAAAAATATCCAGCCAGTCTTTTGATCAATCATCCAAGGAAGTAGGTGCCATTTTTGGAAAGGCCTTGTGAGGCGAGGAAATGTGCTCAGCCATTCATAGGTACTCACTACCGCAGGAAGCACAGTAGAAAACGAGATGGAAGTATAGAACACATATTCGAAGTGGGATATTGTTGGTACATTCAAATAATGCCAATTATTCACGTATTGGTTGAGATATTCAAAGAGCCACCAAAATCCAGCACTAAGAAAAAAGAGTTTGCCAAAAAACCTTGGCCGATGAGTAAGAAAACATTGGCCGGAACGTTGATAGGTGAGGGCATTCAGTATGGCGATATAGCCAAACCAGAGTAAAGAAAAGGTATGAGGTTGAAAGGATTGAAACCACGTGAATCGATTCCAGGCAACAATCCATGCGCCTGTCATCCATCCGATAGTAATCCATCCCCACCAGGGGAAGCCAACAGAGTGAAGCAGTTCATGTGTAGTTGCAATTGGGAAGTTGAAAAATCGCCAGATGAACGGAGAAATTATGCCAGTGATGAGGATGGCGACTATTCCCCAAGCAATCCAAGAAATCGACGATTCCCCGGGTTCTGTCGGGATCGGAAAAAGAGTTAGATCGGGTGGAAAAGAATATCCTGCTATAAGCAGTCCGAGTGGCGACAAGCCAAAAAGCAAGATCAGAAGAATGCAGAGGCAAAGGAAGGGGGAGCATGGGAGTTTAAGAATAACGACTCCTGTTTTTATTTCTCCTGTATTACTTTAATTTCTTTCTTTATTGCATTTCCAGCAGGTTGTGAATTCTTTTTGGTGGATCTCACCACAACTGGGACAGGTCCATGAAGTGGTTTCCAGAGGTTTCGCGTCTTCCCAATCGTTCAGTAATGTTTGAGCACGTTCAAAATCCGCATCCTGAAGTACCCAGAGTTCCGGAAAGACTTCGACGAACGGCACTTCCCCTCCCAGCATGGCTGATCGTTGATTTTTGATCGTGCACAGAATTTCCGCCTGATCTAATAATTCCTTTCGAGATTCCACGTCAATCAGGCTTTGGGATACATATAATTTTTTCATGGGCCCGGGGTAAGTCTTGTGAAAAAAGCCACAAACAAGCAGGTTGAAAAGTTCAACCAGAACATCATGTCTCAAGATAGCGAATTGGTCAAGCGATGCTATCTACTACCCTATTCCAGTGAGCCCCGTGCTTTGCACGGGGGTGAAGGGAATCCTTGTTAGGGGGTTTGGGGGACAGATTCCCCCAAGTTATCTTATAAGGTTTTTGAGAAGCCCCACCCTCTGGGCGGGGAGTTTCACTTGTCCTTGGGTCTAAGGGAAATGAATCCGAAATGCAAGTGAATAAATGTCCCCAAAAGGTCATGACGCAACAAAGTCAGCCTCTTTTTTCGCGCCCCTCCTGCTATAAAGCTTTGTCCTACTCGCGGCTGTTGGCCGTATCTTTGTGCTAGCCGTGCTTGCATCAAAAGAACTGGCGCAGGAGTTGGTGAAAATTTACGGTGTTACGGGAACCTCGGTGGGAACGGGACACCAGGGAAGTCGGGGCGAAGTCCGTCAGATGGTCATGTACTTCGTCACCCGGCTGTGTGATTGGACGGCTCCAGGCCACGGCTGACTATTTCGGGCTGAGCAGCTATGGAGGGGTGAGTTGGGCCTGTACCAAAATACGGAAGAAGCAAATCGAGGCGAAGCCGTTTAGAAGCAAACTCGAGCGAAGCGAGAAGCAGATCATGCAACAACAGACTTGACCTCTGGCCCCCTGTTCACTATGTGATGCCCATGTCAGGAATCGCGATGTAAATGTTCTTTTTCCTCTTCTTGAGCGCTTGCCAGTAGGTGTAAGCGACGCGGTTACATCCAGATGATTATAAATACTAATCCACTAATGATGAATAACATTCCCCCAATGACTTGTTTAAATAGGTCAGCATATAGTTTGACTGAAAGAAGATTAATCCTTCTGACCAGTTTTTTTTATAATGTGGTACCCAAATTGGGTTTTTACCACGTTGCTAAT
>JBFJON010000093.1:0-6118 GCA_041617575.1 Nitrospirales bacterium
TGCCGCTTTCATGGCTTCAGAAACCGTCACGCCAATCGCCAGAATAGCCACATCCCGCCCCTCAACCAACAACTCCCCTTGGCCAATTTCCAAAGGAACCGGCTTGGGATCCAACGGCACCCCTAAACTGCTCCCTCGTGGGTAACGTACTGCAATCGGTCCATTGTGAACTAAACCCGTTTGCACCATATGCTGCAATTCATTTTCATCTTTCGGAGCCATCACCACCATATTCGGTATATGGCGGAGATACGCAAAGTCAAAGGCCCCATGATGAGTAGTCCCATCTTCAGCCACTAACCCTCCCCTATCTATGCAGAAAGTCACGGGAAGATTTTGGGTGGCAACGTCATGGACGACTTGATCATAGGCACGTTGAAGAAACGTTGAATACATACAAATCACCGGCCGCATGTTTTCAGCTGCTAAACCTGCGGCATAGGTCACGGCATGCTGCTCTGCAATACCAACATCGATAAGCCGGCTTGGAAAGGCCTTCTGAAACTCCGTCATCCCTGTGCCTTCACACATCGCCGCAGTGATCACGACCACGCGTTTATCATTTCGGGCCTGACGGATCAAGGTGTTTGCTGCAATCGAACTGTAAGATGGATGGCCTCCTTTTTTGATTGGTTGCCCAGTTGTTCCATCAAAAGGTGAACAGGCATGGAACCAAACCGGATTGCTCATTGCTGGTTCGAAACCCAGCCCTTTTTTCGTAATAACATGCAGGAGCGTCGGGCCCTTGAGCTTCAATACATTATCCAAGGTCGGCAATAAATGATCAAAATTATGCCCGTCGATCGGGCCAACATACCGAAAGCCCAATTCTTCAAATAACAGGCCCGGGAGAAGAAAGCCTTTAGCCAATTCCTCCGCTCGCATCGCAATCCGCTTAACAGGTTCACCAATTTGGGGAATCGAATCTAACAATTGTGAGGTTTCCTCGCGAAACCTCGTATAAAATTCACCTGTAAAGGTCCGGTTCAGATAGGCGGAGATCGCCCCAACATTCCGGGAAATCGACATTTGATTGTCATTCAGGATCACAACAAAATCGCGTCCCATATCTCCGGCATGTTGTAGCCCTTCCAAAGTCATCCCAGAGGTTAAAGCCCCATCCCCGAGCACACACACGACTTTTTGAGATCCTTGCAGTTGTTCTCGTGCCTCGACAAACCCAACAGCAGCGGAGACTCCGGTCCCGGCATGTCCGGCATTAAACGTGTCATACACACTTTCTTCTCGCTTGCAAAATCCGCTCATTCCCCCGAATTGTCGAATGGTGTGAAATTGCTCACGTCGACCGGTAAGCAGTTTATGGGTATAGGCCTGGTTACTCGTGTCCCAAATAATTTTATCCTGAGGAGTATTGAGCAAATAGTGCAAAGCCACTGTAAGTTCCACCACCCCTAAATTTGACGCCAGATGCCCACCCACTCCTGAGATCACCTCGATGATCAGTTCGCGGATTTCCTGACAGAGTTCTGGGAATTGTTGGGGAGAGATTTTCTTTAAATCTATGGGACTTTCAATCCTTTTTAACAAGGACATTGCTCTTCCTTTCTGCTATGAAACCAATTTAAAGTTATGTAAGGGAATCGTTAGGAAAGACAGTACTTTGGCACGTTTAGAAATTTTCCCATAGCAGCTAAAGCCTGTCAAGCATCAGTCTCTGCCACGATTATGAAATGAGCCTGAACGGCTGGCGGGTATCTAAGCTGAAGTGTGTCTGAACCCGAGTTGAGGTTCGGGCATGATGGGAGGATGAAGACCATCATGACCATCAACACGCTGACGACTCTTGCCCACCTGGAAGAGGTTCTGGCAGGGAACCAGGGGGTACATCGGCGGTTCCGGAGTTTGACTTCGAAAAAGACCCGAGAACTGGCCCGATCCTCTCAAACCAAGCCCACACGCTGACGATCCAAGAGACCGCAGATGATCCAAGGGATACGCTCTTTAAGGGGCCACACGAGGGATCCTGGCACTGGATGGCCCAGGCGCCGGAGAACGCTTCCGACGAGGGTGCGTGGGATCAAATTGCGTTTCGCTTGATCAATACGGTGGACAATTTGACCGTCACGGACATCTCACACCAACCCAAAAAGGGGTCGGGAGTCTTTTATCGGCTCATCCGTCAATCTGGTATACTTCTAATCACATCTCCGTGTTGCCTTCTCGGGCATCTCTTGACAAACTTCTAAGCGTTCCTATTCAACGCCGTGTCCATCCGAATACAGTGACTGAAAATCGGTTTAAAAAAGACTCCCGACCCCTTTTAATTGTCTACCACCAACTTGAAGGACTACGTATGCCTTTCTGGCAACCTAGCGTACTCGCGATAGAGAAATGCCGGCAAGACCACCAAACAGCCTATCAATGTCAACAAGACACCCAGGGTTAACAGCTGCCCCATACTCGCGATGCCGACATGTGAGGTATAGGCCAGATTACTGAAACTTAACATGGTTGTCAGACTACTGAAGAAAACACCCCGTATGGTCCCAGACCTCAGAAACGCTTCACATTGTGCCGGCCTTCTTCGCATTCGTTCAACAATATGAATACCGCTATCCGCACCAAGGCCAAAAATTAGAGGAAGAGCAATGACATTGGCATAGTTGAACGGCAGGCTAAAGATGACCGTATAATTTACGAGGCATATCACCGCCAGACACAACGGAAGAATCACCAAAAGAATATCCCAAATATTTCGAAGTACGATAGCCAAAATTACGATAATGACCAGCAGCGCCGAGACAAACGCCTGTCTGAACGCCCCAGCCACTTCATTGCCTCCATCCAAATAAATCACGGGTAGGCCCGTCACCTCTGGGGAATTGCTTCGAACTTCATTGACAAACTGTTCCAACGCAATTCTATTCCTTAAATCCTTTTTAGGATAGACTTCCACACGGTAGGTTTCATCCTTGCCCACCCATCGTTCAAGTAATTCCTTCGGCAAGTCCTCTTGGGTGATCGGCCCCTTCTGCTTGGTGGCACGAATGTTTATGGGTCCGGTCGGTATAGACCCCAATAAACTTTTGTCCAGTCGATCAAGAAAAGCCCTTTGCGATTTCTGATCTATGTTGTTGAGCCTCGCTACCAGATTTCTCATCACGGCTCTCAGTCTGACGGCAGGACTAGTATCATTGCTCAGCTTTGCCTTCTGAATATGTTCTTCCAATATAGTCCGAAAGGATTGTATCGCTGCCATGAGAGAATCCTGGTCTGTGGGAGAGGGTGAGAGGGCCAAATCAGACCCTCGAGGAAAAACTCCACCCGCAAGCTCTTCGAGCAGTGACAACTTTTGGATTTGTTGTTTAGGAATGAAATCATGAATCGTCAAAACCTTATCAACCGATTCCAGTGCTCCAAGTTTGGATACATAGTTGGATACCTTGTCCTCAGAAGGCAAAAGGGTAAGGGTCCAGGTCCCTCCCGTTTTGTCTTCGAGAAGATCATTCAACGTTTGAACCGATTCAACATATGGATCCCGTAAATTGTGGGGATTCCAATCGAATGATGCCTGAGGTAGTAAGAGGACAGAGCCAAACAAAATAACCGCCGTAACCCACCGAATGGCCTGTCCATGCTGGATGGGAAATTGATAGACAGACTTCAATCCCTGGTCTGAAGGAGGGGGCCGGTAATCCTTGTTGGTGAGTGGGAATACCAATAAAATAGCTGGCAGCACAGTGAGTGAAATCACAAGCCCGATGAACATACTCGTCCCCGAAATCAAACCCAATTCCGACATGCCAGCGTAATTTGTTGGTACGAAGGCGTAGAAGCCAAGCCCGGTGGTCACGGCACACAACATTAACGCAGGGCCAACTTCCTGCAGACTCTTTCTCATTGCCAGAAAGGGCTCGTTTCCCAATCCAAGAAGCTCCTGATACCGGAGGCACAGATGGATAGCATAGTCTACCCCAAGCCCGATAAAGAGCACCGCGAAAGCTAAGGACAGAATATTGAGTTGCCCCACGGCCACCGTGGCAAAACCTGCGCTCAAAGAGAGCCCCACAAGTAAGGTAAGCAATGTGACGACCATCAGACGCCATGAGTGGAAGGCGAGCGTCAGAGTGAAGCAGACCATGCCAAGCGCGAGAATGGCGGCAATACCTGCGCGTCGGCTGACAACTTGGAGCTCTTCATGTGCCAGCGCCACTTCACCTGTTACACGGACCCGAACTCCGGGAATGACGGACACGGCCGACTCTTGGATTATACGGCGAATAGCCTGAAGGGCAGTTTCGGCTGGAAGTAATTTTTGGTAGTCCAGTTGTGGTTGCACAAGAATGAATCTCCTTGTCCGAGAAGCTTCGAGATCTTGTTTCAACATAATGGAGTGCCAGGCAAGGACATAATCCAAGCCAGCCAAACTGGCCTGTATGGCTTCTGCCATTCTCCTAAACAGAGAGTAGAGGAGAGGTTCATTCTCCCAATGGGTTTTGTGGTAACTGTCACTCAACATAGTAAACAGACCAGGGAGATTCCGATCTTGCATCAACTCTTCAATAAAGGGTTTCGATTCAGCTACTGCTTTTGCCAGCTGTTCGAGTTCCAGAAGATCAAGGTACAGAAGGGCATTTTTTTCAAAAAATGATCCTCCGAATGGCGTGTACACCGACTTGATGTGCTCTGGCTTTTTTCTTAATCTGCCATCGAGAGTTTTGACGGCTGCATGCGCCATTTCTGGTGTACTGGCCTCCACGACAAGAAGGATCGAATCTGTGTTTTGCGGAAAAATCTTTTTATATTGTTCGCGCGCCTCTTGAAAAGGGACATCGGCCGCAAGCATTTCGGTCGTGTCAGTATTGATACCCAGGTACATGAAGGCATATGAAAAAGAAATGGCTGTCACAAAAGTCGCCAAAGCCAGAACCCACCATGCCCTGTGTTTCACAAAGTCAGCAACTCGACCAAGAGCCCTGGATAACCAATCCGGTGATGAAGGGGCCATAGCTCTTACACAGTCCGTGATTCAGGATACAGGCCTGAGGACATCCACTACGATGCCGTCATTGTTGTTCCCATACTTAGGCAACAAGCTTTCTTCCTAAGTAGCTTATTCCGCTATACGAAGGGGAACATCCGCTAGTAGGTAAGGACGGAAACCGGAATCCCATAAATTGATTCATGCGTACTTCTGGCCCTAATCCCTCTCTGGTTTTGAGGAGATACAGACCAATCCTCACCAAACAAAGTAGGATTCACCAACAGCTCATTAGAGCTCAGCTTGAGATGGACCAAGAAGGAAATGAAACGGGCCACATGTTCTAATGGGAGTGGGAAGAAAGATTACAGTACCTCGCCAATGCCCATAGTGGAGAGTATTTATCATAACCACCATATTTAAAAAAACAGGACGCGTGGAAAGCCTGGAGCAGAGAACCAGGCATCCTTCCACAAGCCGTTCTCCTTTACGGATTGGAATATACTGCTTCAGGGTTATCAGGTGTCTCTTTCTTCATCCTGGAGGACCAGGGGTTTTAGAAACACGTATCTGTCGCAACAAAATTTGCGCTTGTGGTCGGTGAATACGTTCCCAAATCCATCGCTTCTTGAGGGGAGGTGTTTTAAGTACTTTGATAAATTCCTTTGCCGCCTCCTGCGAACGCCCATGTTTCAAATACCACTTTCCAAGATCTAATCGGGCAGGAGCATAGTGAGCATCAAGAGAGATGGCTTTTTTGAGGTGCTCACCTGCAGCCTCTGAATCGCCTCCTAAAATCCAAGGTAATTCTTCATACATTCGCCCTAAAATATGATGAGCAGGAGCATGGTCCTCGTCAAGTTCCAGCACTCGATTCGCATGATTTTCTAACTTCTGTAGGGCAAACACCGCTGCCACCAAGCCTTGCAACTGGACTGCCTTACCAAGATTAGCGGCATAAAGAAAATGGGCATCAACTGAAGACTCTTGTTGTTCCAAAGCTTTTTTGGCCAATCGAGCACCCTCCTGAAAAGAGGCCAATTTTTTCTCCGGATCGCTGTACCACCCATAACCTAAATCTAAATATATACTGGCTAGGTGAAGCAATTGAACAGGATCTTCAGAGCAATCTGCACTGGAGGACACCAAAACGTGAAGCTCTTGTTCTAGCGCCAA
>JBFJON010000094.1:0-6118 GCA_041617575.1 Nitrospirales bacterium
TCCTGAAGTTCTCTAACTGCCCCCTGGCGCTTGCCGCGCGGGACTTTGTCTGCTTTCGTGGCCACAAGCATCATGGGAATGTGTAGTTGACCTATCCAAGCCATCATGTCCCGATCGGAGTTTTGGACCCTTCGAGAATCCACGAGCATGATCACCCCACGTAGATTTTCTCTAGAATTAAAAAACGTTTCAATCAAGGGGGCCCACTGTTGTTGAATTCGATCTGGTACCTTGGCATATCCATAGCCAGGGAGATCGACCAACATGAAGCGTGGACCACTGGTTTCAATCTGAAAAAAATTGATGGTTTGAGTTTTACCAGGCGTTTTGCCCACTTTAGCTAAGCCTTTGTGATTGACCAGACAATTAATTACCGAAGATTTTCCGACATTCGACCGCCCGACGATAACTACTTCAGGAAGAGTCGGCTTGAGAAATTGTTCGACTGCCCCACAACTGGCTTTGAATTCCGCTGAATATATTTTTAAAGCTGCCATGGGACAACCACAAATCTGATTTGATGGCGCTGACTGAAGCGTAATTTACGCACGCGAATCTTTCATCGCACGGTCAATTTCTCGTGAGGCTTCCCGTTTTTTCACGGTCTCCCGCCGGTCGTAGGTTTTCTTCCCTCGTGCGAGAGCCAATTCCAGCTTTGCTCGTCCTCGATCATTAAAGTACAGGCGAAGCGGCACAATCGTGAGTCCCTTCTGCTGAACCTTGTCCATCAACCGTTTGATTTCTTTTTTGTGGAGCAAAAGTGTTCGTGGTCGCAACGGCTCATGGTTCATCTGATTGCCGTGGCTATAGGTTCCTATATAGCAATTATGGAGCACGGCTTTGCCGTTAGCGATCGAAGCGTAGCTATCGCGCAAGTTTAGATGACCTTCGCGCAAGGCTTTAACTTCGGTGCCGACCAAGGCCAGACCAGCTTCGATCTTTTCTTCTACAAAATAGTCATAGGTGGCTTTCCGATTAGTGCCTACGACTTTCTTTGAAAGGTCTTGCTTTTGTTTGGCCATGGCGTATCGTACCTGACTACTGATAGGGACTGTGAGTGTTGTAAAAAGACCTTCGAGTCTAATGGGTTCCCCTAAGCCAGGATTTTAGGAATTCCCAATAATTTCCAAATGGTTTTTATCTTTGCTTCACACTAGGAAAACCTGCCATACCCTGTAGAATTTCCTAATTTTACTATTTATGCTGGCATTGAAAATAGAATCACAATGAATAAATATTTCATCGATTCCTCAGTTTCCAAGATCAAAAAAACAAACGGCCCATTTCCCTTATAATATTATAAAAAAAGGTGAAGGAATTATTCTGATGAATATTTGTTACCGAGTAGGATAGAATAATTAGCTTATGAGTACATTCGAGTCGATTCATTCCGTCCTCCAAGATGTGTCCAAGGGCAGTGCCCTGGCCCTGAAATTATCCGAGGTACGGTTACAGCAGGAATGGGAGGGGTTGGTCGGTCAGACCATTGCCAAGCATTCCTACCCGGAGAGCATTCGCTATAAAAAATTACTTCTGGTGGCGGATAATTCGATTTGGCTTCAGCAACTGGTGTTTTTAAAAGCGACCATTTTAGAAGCCATTCACTCGATCCTGCCGGATCTGGCTCTAACGGACATTATTTTACGAATCGGCTCAATACCAGAAAAACGCCCTACAATCATCCCAGCTCCGCTGGCCTCTTCTGAACCACAAACCCTTCCCTCACCTTTTGCCACAGCGTTAACTCAACAATTGAACAATCCTGATTTGCAAAATTTGCTTTCTCGGACCATCACCAAAGCGCTCGCGCAAACCACGCCTTCTACTCTTGAGAAGACCTAGTTCATTTTGCCGCTTGTTGCCAGAGTTCTTGAAATATCCACTGCATTGTCAGAGTTCGGTCTTTTGACTGGCTTCGATTCCACGGACCGATCCATCCGGCTTGGCCAGAATTGTCCGCCTGATAACCAGCGCGAACGTGGGCTTCAAATTGTTGGCGAAAGTCTTTGTCCGAGGGTGTTTGCACTTTCTCGGCCTCGCCCACCACATACCGATGGAAGGTATCCGGTTCAGTCCAAATAGGATCTGAAAAGATAATGATCTGAATGGTTTGATAGCGCCCCTGTGAATTTTGAGGCGTGGTTGGCCGGATTTTCATTTGCGAAAAATCCCGTGTCGTTCGGCCCACCTCGCCAAACCGTTTGATCAAACTTTCAATTTCAGGATCGCTCGTCCAGGAAGGCAAGTGGAGGGCGACCAAAGTCCCCTCTTGGGCGCCAACACTATATGGTGGAATAGACCGATCTGGGCGGGAGAGATACATGCCAAAGGCAATGAGACAAAAACCTCCGAGCAAGATGCCTAAACCCATTTTGACAATGGGGTCTAACCGTTTTTTCTTGGTCTTCATGAGGCCCTAGTAACATTGACGTGTGACTCACCTAGCAGGGTGTTGAAAAAGTCTGCCAGCGGCGTTCTCGGGTCTTTGCCGGGCTCACGTACTCCTCTGTACGCTCCGCGCGCCACAACGGTCGCCCCCTTTTAGGGATGCGGCTAATGAAACCTGCGGCCTTGCTGGACATACCTTTTTGAACACCCTGCGGATTGTTGTTGGGAGCATGGTCTAAGGATCGTCCGTGGCATCTTTGAGCAATTTAGGTTTTTCAACATACTACTAAAGAAACGGTGAAAAAATCTCATACCGATGACGTATTTTACGCATCATCTTGGGCACCAGTTTCAAGACCAGAATCAGGCGCCTCTGGGCTATCTTCCCCGGTTATTTCAAAGGTGTCCCCTTCATCAGTTTCGGCCAACTTTGCGACTCCAACCAGGCGATCATCTTCCGGGAGGTGCATCAATCGCACACCTTGGGCATTGCGCCCGATTTCCCGCATGTCCCCCATGCGGGCCCGGAGAATCATGCCTTCGGCTGACATGAGCATGACCTCATCGGCATCCCATACCTGATGAAAGGAAATGGCCGGCCCGTTTTTCTCCGTCACTTTGACGCTAATCACTCCTTTGCCTGCTCGAGATTGCGTGCGATATTCCTCGACTTGTGTACGTTTGCCATAACCACGCTCAGTGACGGTCAAAATGGAAGATTGCGATTCGCTTGTGATCGTCACCATCCCGATCACGGCATTTTCTTTACTCAACGCAATGCCTCGCACGCCTCGCGCAGTTCGTCCGACAGGCCTGACATCCTCTTCACGGAAACGAATGACGATCCCCAAACGCGTGCCCAACAGAATATCGCGGGTTCCATCGGTGATATCGACACCAAGGAGCCGGTCGCCTTCTTCCAAAGTCAACGCGATAATGCCACCTTGTCTTGGATGGCTAAAGGCAGAAAGATCCGTTTTTTTGATATACCCCTTTTGCGTGGCCATGACCACATAGTGATTTTCGCTAAACACACGAACTGGCAAGGTCGCCGTCACCCGTTCCCCTTGACTCAAGGCCAACACATTCACAATGGCCTTCCCTTTGCTTGCCCGGCCTACATCAGGTAATTGGTAGACCTTCAGCCAATAGACTTGCCCAGCATCTGTGAAGAATAAAAGATAGTCATGCGTTGACGCCGTAAAAATCTGTTCAACGAAGTCCTCCTCTTTGACCCCCATTCCAACTTTGCCTTTTCCACCACGGTGCTGCGCCCGATAAATGGACGCGGCATTGCGCTTAATATAACCGGCATGCGTGATAGTCACGACGACTTCTTCTTCCGCAATCAGGTCCTCCATATTAAATTCGGCTTCAACCGGAACGATTTGGGTCCTTCGATCATCGGCATAGCGCTCTTGAATTTCTTGTATTTCTTGTTTGACGATAGTGCGGACCATCTCCTCAGAATTCAACACCGTGCGTAAATGGGCGATGCGTGCGAGCAATTCACTATATTCTTGGGCAAGTTTGTCTTGTTCCAACTGTGTGAGTCGTTGCAACCGCATATCCAAAATGGCGTTGGCCTGCAATTCACTTAATTCAAATTGATCCATGAGGCCATGACGTGCTGTTTCTGGCGACGAGGCGCTACGGATGAGGGCAATCACTTCATCAAGTGATTCAAGCGCCCGTTTCAAGCCTTCTAAAATGTGCGCCCGTTCTTCGGCCTTACGTAGATCGTAGGCGGTACGGCGGACCACCACTTCTTTCCGATGCTCAATAAACGCTTCAAGAATCTGTTTAAGGTTTAAGACCATAGGCCGATTCTGCACCAACGCCAGCATAATCACCCCAAAAGTGGTCTGCATATTGGTGTGTTTATACAATTGATTCAGAATGACTGTGGGATTTTCGTTTCGTTTGAGTTCGATGACGATTCGGAGTCCGTCCCGATCCGATTCGTCCCGGAGATCGGAGATTCCTTCCAATCGTTTCTCATGAATGAGCTCGGCCATCTTTTCGATAAGTTTGGCTTTATTGACTTGATAAGGCAGCTCGGACACGATGATGCGGCCCCGGTCCGTGCGTTCATCAACTTCAATATCCGCTTTTGCACGAACGGTTAAGAGGCCGCGGCCTGTTTCATAGGCATCCTTAATCCCCTGTGTCCCGTATATGAATCCCGCAGTCGGGAAATCCGGGCCTGGGATATATTCCATCAACTCTCGAATGGTGGACTCAGGACGATCCAACAGGGTCATGAGGCCCTTCGTGACCTCACCTAAATTATGGGTGGGAATGTTTGTGGCATAGCCCACCGCAATTCCCCCTGCACCATTGACCAATAGATTGGGAATGCGGGCCGGCAAGACGACAGGTTCTTCAGAAGATTCATCGTAGGTCGGGGCGAAGTTGACGGTTTCTCGATCGATGTCAACGAGCATTTCTTCAGCCAGCTTGGTTAAGCGGGCTTCGGTATACCGCATGGCTGCTGCCGGATCGCCATCTACTGAGCCATAATTTCCCTGACCATCCACCAGCGGATAGCGCATGTTGAAATCCTGCGCCATGCGAACCAAGGTATCGTAAATAGCCGAATCACCATGAGGGTGATAGTTGCCCATGATTTCGCCAACAATTTTCGCCGACTTCCGATAGGGTCGCGCCGCGCCCAGCCCCATTTCATTCATGCCATAAAGAATGCGGCGATGCACGGGCTTTAGCCCATCACGCACATCAGGCAAGGCGCGGCCCACGATGACGCTCATCGCATAGTCCAAATAGGACAAACGCATTTCATCTTCTATGGCGATTTGTGTAAGGCGTTCTTCAGACGGCATGGGTTAGGGAACTGTTAGAAATCATTGGTGAAAAGTAGAAACAGAGGCGAAGAAAATTTTCACTCCTTCCCTCTATACATCCAAATTACGCACTTCGAGCGCATGTTTCTGAATGAAATTTCGACGCGGCTCGACTTCATCTCCCATTAAAATGGTAAAAATCTCATCGACACCTGTTACGTCTTCTAATGTCACCTGGAGGAGACTCCGAGTTTCGGGATCCATTGTCGTATCCCACAATTGCCCAGGATTCATTTCCCCGAGACCTTTATACCGTTGAATAGAAAGTCCCTTTTTCCCGGACTCCAGAATTTCTTTGACAAGTTCCGCACTGTTTGAAAACGTGGCTTCGATGCCTTTCCGTTTTAGGCGATAGGGAGGACTCCCCAAGCCTAAGACGGCAGGTGCCAGTTTTTGTAATTCTCGGAAATCAGCAGACCCAACCAGGTCATGATTCACGACAAACGTTTTATGGTTTCCATTACCTGACATACGACAAACAATCTTATGGGTATCATGTTCTTCATCTTGTTGAATCTCTATGCTGACCGTGCCTTCGGAAAAAACGGAGCGGAGCACACCTGCGGCTTCTTGGGCTAGGGCCTCTAATTCACCTCGATTTTTCAAGAGGTCTTTGGTCAACAAGCGAAAATCCACAAAGACCCTCAGAAGGGAAGGCTCCCCATGTTTTTGAGCTAAACGAGTAAGGAGACCTTCAAAGGCGACAAGTTTTTGCAAAATTGACAACAGGGGGTCCCGCGTGACAAATTCGTTGCTGTCAGGCAAAAAGAGTTCCGTATCTTCCACGGCAAGATTAGAAAGATAGTCATTCATCGCCCCCTCATCTTTCAGATACTTTTCCCCCTTACCTTTTTTCACTTTAAACA
>JBFJON010000095.1:0-6115 GCA_041617575.1 Nitrospirales bacterium
ACGCCCAAAGAACCTGCCTTTCACCCCTTTGTGCCAAATCCCTCACAGGAACAAGCCCTGGTCTTTTTTCAAGTGTTGTTTCTTCCTCTGCTGACATTGTTTTTAGGCCTTTCCGTATGGAAAAGGCGACGAAGCCTGTAACATGCCGAATAACCCTATTCGAATCACCATCGTGTTAGCCCTCATCGTGCTCGGGTTAGGGGGCTATATCCTCTTTGTCGATATTCCCCAAACCCGTCAATTTCAAAAACAAGAAACGCAAGAACGACAGCTATTGCCATTTGACGATCGGGATATCACCACAATCACCTGGGTCACAGCCACAGATACTATTCAACTTGAGCGAGATGACCAATGGCGTTGGACCATCACCAAGCCAATGCGGTTCCCCGCCGACAACCGGGAAGTCCGACGAATATTACGCGCACTCACCATCGGAAAGGTGAAACGGATCATTGAAGATGGCCCATCAACCTTAGCAACCTATGGCTTAGATCCACCATACCTCACTCTCACACTTAACACCCCGACCGCCACCCAACAACTCGATCTGGGCGATCGCGGGCCTTTTGCGCCGTCATTATATGTACAAACTAAAGATGACAACCAAGTGGTCCTGACGACTTTGGATGTGATGACCTTTGCTCAAAAAACACTATCAAACTTTCGCCTGAAGGACATTTTGTTGTTTGATCGCGAACGAGTTCAAGAAGTCCACATTCAACATAACGACACAAAAATAGCCATGGCCAGAACCGCCGGTGTCCATAGCCTTTCTCCAAATTGGATGTTCATCAGTCCGATGAAGGCCCCAGCCGATAAAATTACCGTCGGCACCCTCCTTATGGATTTAAGCGGACTCACCGCCACTGGGTTCGTGGATTCAGAAGAAGAGAAACATCGGATTCTGGGACAACCGAATCCCTCCCGCGTCGGGGTCACAATATTTGAAGGGCCACGGACACACCACGTCAGCCTGTATCAATTTCAGGAAGCTGAAAAAGCCTATGCCATCACCTCCAATACGGGCCCGCTCTATGAAATCTCCCCAAGCATTCTCAAACCGATTACCCAAGGGGCTTTTTATTTTCAGGATAAACGGTTATTCGGGATGGAAATTAAGGACATAGTGATGTTGGAAGTCACCACACCCCAGCACAGCTACGTGCTGATCAAGCAACATGACGAATGGATCCTCGAGAACGATCCCACGTCCGCGTTGGACCAAGAAATCGTCAACTTGTTCGTCAGCCGTGTGGTCGATATTCCTGCAGAAATCTCTCATCCAGAACATTCGTCTTCGACCGTTATCCATGGATTAGATTCGCCATCAGCCATCATTCGAGGCCGAGGTCGCCAGGGGCAAAAGAGCGGGCAATTAGTGTTAGGGAAACGAGAAAAAGGGCTCGTGTTTGCGAGAGGGGCTGGGCACCAGGGGCTCTACCAGGTTCGCTCGACGATTCTGGACCAAATACCCACCCAGGCAAAGCTTGTCAGATAAGAAGTTAGCTAGAGGGCCTCGCTCAGAATTAAATGCACCGATGACATCTTGCTCCGTTGCCCGCACCCCCATGTGGCGCAGCCCCACAACTTGACTAATTTCATCGATTCACCAAAAATCTACCTTCGCTATCCCGGAGCCTGCATTGGGAGACAAACCAAAACTGCAGGCTCGTTCACACCAACATTCGCGCAATCGTAATTTGGAGGTACCTTCATGACGACATCCTCGCAGCATCCCTACCACCCGATCATCTACGTCCGCGGCTTCGCAGCGACTCAGGGAGAAATCGAGGAGACTGTGGCTGACCCGTACATGGGGTTTAATATCGGCTCAACCAAGTCACGCGTAGCGTGGACCGGGGACGTCAAGCGTTTTTACTTTGAGTCCCCACTCGTGCGCTTGATGGGGGACCATGACTATGAGGACGTTTTCGTGGATGGTGACGACCTGGTAGCGGCCGAGCGTACGGACCATCCCGTCCCATACCGTTCTATTATCATCTACCGCTATTACGACGAAGCCTCGAAGGACTTCGGAGACGGCAAGACTCCGCCGATCGAGCACTTTGCCAAAGGTCTGGGCAATCTCATCCTGCGCTTGCGCGAAAAGGTCTGCGCGAATAAGGACAACAAGGTCACCGCCAAAGACTTCCGTGTCTATCTCGTGGCCCATTCCATGGGCGGGCTGGTTTGCCGGGCCTTCCTGCAGAATTCGAAACTCGGCTCAGCGGAGGCGCGCGGCGCGGTGGACAAGGTCTTCACCTATGCCACACCACACAATGGCATCGATATGCGGATCGTGCGCAATGTGCCGGGCTGGCTTTCGTTCGGCGACATCAACAACTTCAATCGTGAACGTATGGCCAAATACCTGGCTGTGCTTAAGAGCGACGACGTTTCGGTCGTGAAGAACTTCCCGCCCGAGCGCATCTTCAACCTGGTCGGCACCAATCCTGGCGATTACACGGTGGCCGGCGGTATCTCCGCTTGGGCGGCTGGCGACGCCAGTGACGGGCTGGTGCGCCTTGAGAATGCCACCACGCACGGACCGGGTTCAGATGGAAAGGATGTCAATTCGCCGCGCGCCTTCGTGCATCGCAGCCACTCAGGCCATTACGGCATTGTAAACTCCGAAGAAGGGTATCAAAACCTTACGCGGTTTTTGTTCGGTGAGCTCCGCATAGACGGCATTCTAGATATCGATGACATCACGCTGCCTGTGGAAGTACAAAAGGCGCACGAGGAAGGCAAAAAGGTACGCGCCTCCTACCAGTTCGAGATTGCAGCCAGCGTGCGCGGCTGTCAGTGGCAGATGACGCGGCGCGAGGTGCGCGAGCACTCCGCGATCTTCCGCAGCTATGGCGACCTATTTCCAGGGAGGGACGGCACCAAACGCAAGCCGGATCGCACCCAGAGTCCGCACCTCTTCTCCATTTTCCTGGACCCGAGTAAAAGCGTTAAAGCTTCCAAGTCTGTCAGCTTCGCCTTCGACATCAAGGTGCTCGTACCCGACTACGTCGTGGATGGCCTCCTGTTCATGAAGCGCCATTATGAGGGGGGGTTCATCTATCGTAAGTTGATTCTGGTCGAGGCTTTTCCCGATAAGGAAAGTCCGAGTGGATGGCGGATCAAGTACGGCTTTCAGGACATGAATCCCGGCAAACCCGGCAAAGACGCTGAGACCCGCTCGCTCATAAAGGGAAAGCCAAGCGCAGGCCTGGCGTTCGATATCCCCATCGAGCAGAAAGCCAGCCCGGGCCTACGCGGCACCTTACGCATTGAAGCCCGGCCGTGGACATAAATAGCTGCTGACGTGTAGGGATTCTGCGCCGCAGAATGGGCAGCATTATTCATGCGAAGGGAGTTGGTACATAACGTTCGCTTTTCCGTAACTTCTTCGACTATGCTGGGTCTAAGAAAAATCTGACGCAGACCCACAACTTGACTTATTTTGTTGCTTCACAAAGAATTCGCCTGGTCTATTCCAGGACCGGCGGAAAGGCTTTGAGGGTAGCCAAGAAGGTTATTATAATATTCCACTCTCCCATCATGTTAAGTCCGCGACTGGCCTGATTGACATCCCATGGTCTCTTCGAGACGTTTCCGATTACCCAAAAATAGCGCTTAAAGTTCCTAGTCCTAGGAAGGCGCTGGGGCGTAGGATGGGGGCAGGCAGGCCAATCAGCCGCCCATGTGAGACTTACCTAACTTTTTTAAGCCTCCTTCTTCCATTTTTCTGTATGTAGACATCCCCATGGATCAATTTAGCATAAGGGATGTCAAATCGTTTGACTGGATTATTGATACGGGTTTTCAATTTGCTTGTCAGCAAATTGACCTTTCAGCACTCTCAAAATCCCCAGGTTTTTAAATTCAGTTGATCACGTAACATTATGATAGGTGTATTTCCATACCCTCCTCAAGGATCGTGAGATTGGGCATACCCATTTGCTGTAATTGGCTAACAATACCGTCACGTAAACCAGGCTTCAAATGATACACATAAAGAGGAAGCTCCCAATTGCCAAGTTTTTTAAATTCTTGAAGGAGCAACTCCGGCGTCAGATGCTTACTCATCTTGGCAAGGTCTCGCATCTCGTTAGGAAAGGATGTTTCGATAAAGGCTGCCCGCAGATTGGGAACTTTGGCAGCCATCGACCAAATGGCATCTGTTTGATAGGTATCACCACTGAAAACAAACGCGGAATGCTGGTCCCGAATGATGAATCCTACCGTTGGCACCAAATGGTTGACCGAAACCGGCGTAATACCTAAGCCGGCTATCCAGGTTTCTTGTTCTAATTTCAAGACACATTCTTGTAACATTGGTCGTTCTTCACTGGGAAGACAAAAAAAGTCGGGAAAAATTTGCTCATTAAATATATGCCTGCGTGTCCCTTTTAAGACTTTTTTAATACTGGCTACCAAAAGGGGAGCGGTGCCCTGCTGGGGCAAAAGATTATCTGCTAAAGAGGGCAATTCCTTGAGATGATCTATATGGAAATGTGACAGCAAGACACACTGGACGTTTTTTTGCTCCTCAATCGTCAAAGCCGATGACGCAGTCCCAGCATCAATCATGAGAGTATTGTTGATCAGCATTCCTACACTCCGACAAGCATGCAGGCCCTCCGCTTTTTCTACCAGCAAATCCGAGCCGTGACATCCTAATATCCTAATTTTCATAAATCCTTTTCCTCAAGGATACTTTAGTGCGAAGACTCCCAATAGTACATTTCAAATTTTGCATGGTCAAAAAAACAAATCAACCCCCTGGGAAATACTCATGCCGGCGTGCTTCGGACAGGTCCACAATCAGATTTTATCAAAATAAAAGTTTTTCCAAGTACCTGGAAATGAAAGTCTTATCCTGCTCCGTTAGTAGAATTCGCATCAGTTGGTCTCTCGTCCGTCGGTATTTGACATTCTATAATTCTCAGTCCTCCATGCACACACCTTCCCGAAAGGCCCCTCCCGTCCTATGCTTGCGTGTGGCCGGGCAATGATCCTGGGAGAGCCCTGCGTTCACTTTTGCGATGAGTACACCAATCGCCCTTCCATCAGAGTTCAGGCTGTCAAAAAGGTATCGTCGAGGCATTCGCAAAATGAAGCTCTTCACTCTGAATTTGGCGCCTCTTGGAATTCCCCAGCTCGTGAGTTTTACACAAGCATACTCAAGTCTTAGATCTATCTTGACAATGTACAGCTGCCAGCTTAGCCTGGGAACGCACACTACCCAGGATGATCTCATGTGTTCCCCCTCAAATCCTGTTACGTGCGCCCGAGAGAGCGACAGCATGAACCAGGACAGAGATTCATCTGGGCACATCCTGCGAATTCCGATAAGGCACATGGATAAGGCAATAGAAAGGGCGAGAGGATGAAACGCTTGACCTACATGAGTCGGTTCGCCCGTTCTCTTTCTGAGGCAGAGGTTGACCAAATCGGAGTCCATGCCAGTCAGAAGAACAAGCGGGAAGGCATCACCGGGGTGTTGTTATGTCTAGGCACCCTGTTCTTTCAGATCATTGAGGGGGAAGATGAGAAGATCGACCAATTGTTTGCGACCATGGGTAAAGACAAGAGGCACACGGATATCATTTGTCTGCAAACTGAACTCAATATCGCCCAAAGACTCTTTCCTGATTGGTCCATGAACACCATCAACCTCGATAAGATGACCGACGCGGTACTCCGGCCGATAAAGTTGCTGCTTGAACGCGTCGGGGAATCACAGCGAATCATTGAAAAGTACACGCAACCTGCAGTCTCAAAGATCATCGCAATGGGAATGGATCCGCTGGCGGTCCCGGTACGCAAAGTGGAGAAAATTGTTTTGTTTACCGATATCGTGGCGTTCTCTACGATCAGCGACAAATTTCCGGTCGAAGACGTGTCAGACTTTGTGACCAAGTACTTGGAAATTTGCTCTCGCCATATAGCTGACAGGGGAGGCGAGGTTTCAAAATTCATAGGCGACTGCGTGATGGCCTACTTCACCCCGAAACAGGCTGATGATGCCATTGACATCGGCATGGCCGCTCTGCTGGTCGCGCGGGATGTAAATCCTCACATCAACATCAGGAGCTATCTCAACAGGATAGACCAAGTG
>JBFJON010000096.1:0-6077 GCA_041617575.1 Nitrospirales bacterium
CTTCATCTGTCTCCGGGCGCAGCGATCACGGTTGAGCCGCGGTTGTTGACCGATACCACACTGGATTTTCTGAATTTGGAGAAAGTACACGACCATATTTCCAGTTTAGCTGAAGGGCAGCGTCGGCAAATGATTGCCGCCCGACTGCATCCTCCAGTGGAGGCCACAGCCTTTTTGTTTTTTGAAATTCTTGGGGTCACGGATACAACGATGCCTGAAACGCTCTCAGAAACTGACTGCCAGGCGATTATGGAGGGTTTGGTGGCGCAATGTCCGGAAGTGTCGAAGGCTCCACAGATGTTGGAAGCGCCAAACTATGCAGCCTATGCCTTGTTTGACGCCCAAAATGCCGTGCGTCTTCATCGGTTAGCCGATGAAACCGCTGCGGTTTGGCATGATCTTGAAGGTCTCGTTCGGAGCCGAACAGTAGTGCATTTGCATACGCAGTGCGGCAATGGGGTCTATATGCCAGTCTGGACGGATTTATTCGACCCGGAACTTCCTGAAGACCATGGTCCGATATGGACATCTCCAGATGTGTGGGTCTTTACGGCTGATTTGCCCATCGAATGGCCGGGAGAGATGCTGACGAATCGGCTACTGGCTGAGGGGTGTACGCGATTTGAAAATCATATTGTCGAGGCTCCTGACAATTAATGTTCAATGGATGCCATGAGTTTAATTTCACGGATTCCAATGCTTGATCGCTCCTTATCCCGCCGCCTGACGTAATCGTTCCACAGCTTTTTGTGGGACATGTAACGAGCCTCGTCCCTTCCCCAAGGCAATGTCAGGTTTCAACGTCCCGTGAAAATCACTGCCCCCGGTCATGAGTAAGTCGAATTTCCTCGCCAATCCCAGATTGAAAGAGACGTGGCGCGCTGAAAAGGTGCCATAAAACACTTCTAGGCCCTGTAGGCCTTGTTCTACCAAGGTGTGGCAGGCGGTGGTGCTTTCTTCTTTGTTCAAGCCTTCCCAATAGGGGTGAGCCAGAACAGGGATTCCTCCAGCATCAATGATCCAACTAATTATCTCACGGGCTTCAGGGGCTTCCCGCTGGACAAAGGCTTGTCCTCGTGTACCCAAGAATCGTTCAAAGGCTTCTTGCATATTTTTGACATGCCCCTGGGCTATGAGGACTTGAGCAATGTGGGGACGGCCAATGGTCCCAGTTCCGGAAGTCTGTTTAACTTCCTCTAGAGAGATATTCATTCCCAGGGTGTGTAGTCGATCCAGGATTTGGCTGATACGCACATTCCGTGTGGAACGAAGAGCCTCTAGCCTGCTCTGAAATTGCGGGTCGGTTATATTGATAAAATAGCCTAAGATATGCATTTCCCGATTTTGAAACTGCGCACTCAGTTCAATACCAGGAATTATTTCTAGTGAAAGGCCATTGGTGGCTTCCATGGCTTCAGGTAAGCCTTCTGTCGTGTCATGATCTGTGATGGCAAGAATATCGAGACCTTGTTGGTTTGCGAGTGCGACTAAATCGGTGGGCGAAAAGCTTCCATCCGAAAAGGTAGTATGCGTATGAAGGTCGATGCGGCTCATGTGTTTTGAATGCGATTATGGTTTCCGAGCCATCGCCCGTGCGGTAAATACTCTATCCGTCTTAGAGGTTCCAGTGTGATCGCCTTCATCGTAATGAAGAATTTGAAAACCCTCTAGGAGCGTGAGCAATTCATTGGTTTCTAAACAAAATTCTTTTCGGCGTGGGTGTTGCCGATGAATATGGTTCTCAAGAAGAAAAGTTTCGTACAGGAGAATGCCTCCAGGTTTCAAGGCTTTGAGCAATTGAGGGAAAAGCGGACGATAGAGGTAAAAGAATACCAGAATGACATCGTACGTCTCCGTCCCCAGGTCAGGAGGTTGCAGATCATCAGTCTCTAAATCCACATATTCGGTCGTAATTGGCAACTGGCCAGCTTCTTGAGCCTGAGCGTCAAGGAATTCGAGCGCTTCACGATTGCGGTCGATCCCGTGAACAGAAAAGCCTTGAGTGGCCAGAAAGGTCGCATGTCGGCCTCGCCCTGTGGCGACATCCAAAACCCTGCCTTTAGGCAACCTTGGGAGTAAGGCAGCCAAAAATGGAGAGGCATGACCGTGCTTGGCTTGTAAAATTTCCTGCCGTGATCGCATCAATCGGATCCCCACAGAGCCGGTAAAATCTTTCATAGGAGGACGAATTTTTCTCAACCAAATTTTTAGGTGCGTCAGAGGGAATTCCTGAAAGAGCGTTTGACAGATTCGTTCAGCCAGTGTTTCTAAAAGCGCGTACGTTTGACTTTCTCCGATATCCCGCACGGATTGCGTAATGGCGGCATAATCAACTGTATCGGTGAGACGGTCACTCAGGAAGGCTGGTTCATTGGGGCATCGCAAGGCAAGATCCACCAAAATAGGTTGGCGATTGCATTGTTCAGTTTTGGTGATACCACATCGGGCATGGAGCTCAATGCCTTTGATGATAATAGAGGAAGCCATGAGCTCGCCTGTCAAATATTATTCAAAATAGAAGGTTTTGATGGTTCCTAAGGACTACACTAAGCCTCACCAAAAAGACTGATGGTAGGCTAATGGGGGGTGGGAGCGTGATCGGGTTCGCTGGCCAACGAGTGACCAGCGAACGCAAGGGAGTCGGTACGTGGTTACTGGCCAGGGACAACGTCAATTGGGGTACGGTTTGCCGCATCCCGCTCGCATGTCCCTGTCGCGATCATACGTTGGCCTGCCGAAGCATCACTCGGGATACGAGAAAGACAGGCTTGAAGGGAATCCCCTTGGGCCCCTTGGGACACTCTTGTTGGCCCCGTATTCTCCGCACTTACTGTGCCACTTGAGGTGGTAGGAGTTGCCGATCCTGCTCTCGAAGTTGAACCACCATTCATTTGGGCGCATCCCATGCTTAAGGTTGCAAGACTGATGAACGTCCACACGAACAATTTAGCAAATGGTTTCATTGGTGAAGCCCCTCCTCAATGGATAAACGGAGACCAAATATACTTGAGTGAGGCCATAGAAAACAAGATGGCGAAGTTTTTGTCCTAATATATCTGCCTCAATGAAGTTGCAGTGCAGGCGATTTGAAAAATCTTGACTGGTCTAAGGGTTATTGCTACGGTCAGAAACTCCTGCAGTATGTAGGTGTTTGAATTTATTCTGCCTTTATGCGGTGGCTGATTGGTTGCTTGTGCGTCAGGCCAATCACAACCCAAAGTCGAGCGTTGTGACCTTTCAAGAGATTATCCTTTCCCTTCACGAATTCTGGAAATCCCATAATTGTTTGCTCACCCAACCGTATGATACGGAAAAAGGCGCGGGAACGTTTAACCCTGCGACTTTTTTGCGTGCAGTCGGCCCTGAGCCGTGGCGTGCAGCTTATGTCGAGCCTTGTCGAAGACCCACAGATGGGCGCTATGGGGATAATCCCAATCGTCTTCAACATTACTTCCAATACCAGGTAGTGTTAAAGCCTGCCCCTGCGGATTCTCAAGATCTCTATCTACAAAGTCTTGCCAATTTAGGGTTAGATCCGTACAAGCATGATATTCAATTTTTACAAGATGATTGGGAATCTCCAACGTTAGGAGCCTGGGGGCTGGGTTGGGAGGTTCGTTTGGATGGAATGGAAATTACCCAATTCACGTATTTCCAAGAAGTCGGCAGCCTGGAAATGGATCCGGTGACTGTGGAGCTCACCTATGGACTAGAGCGAATCGCGATGTATTTGCAAGAAGTCGATAATGTTTATGATTTAATGTGGGCAGAGGGTATTCGGTATGGTGAGCTCTATCATGAATCGGAAGTGCAATGGTCGATCTATAATTTTGAAACCGCAGACGTCAATCTGCTCCAAACCTCGTTTAATCGTTTTGAACAGGAATGTGAACAGTTACTGGAGCATCCAAGGGGTTTAGTGCTTCCTGCCTATGATTGTTGTATGAAGTGCTCACACTTTTTTAATGTATTGGATGTTAGAGGAGCCATCAGTGTCGCACAGCGCACAGAATATATCGGCCGGGTTCGAAATATGGCCAGAAAATGCGCTCAAGCCTATCGCGATCAACGTGAACGTATGGGTTTTCCTTTGCTAAAGCGGGACATTCAGGCATCAGCCAAGAAAATCAGAAAAAAACGGTAAGTTGCAGATTCGCCCAGGTGGGCTGGATCGGCGTTTTGTGAATATGTCACCACTAAAAAAAACACGGACACGAGTCAGGGCCCATTTTTCTCGAAAACTGTCGGACAAGTCTTTGCCATTTTTATTAGAAATTGGCACAGAAGAACTTCCTGCCAAGTTTCTTCCACAGGCTCTTGAGGATTTTGAGACCCTTGGCCAACAACTCTTGAGTGAATGCCGGTTGAGCTATCAGAAAATACGAACTCTTGGGACATCTAGGCGATTAGCGTTATTGGTTGATGGAGTGCAAACCCAGCAATCGTCCCTCACAGAAGAAATTATTGGGCCGCCCAAGTCCGCAGCGTTTGATCAATCGGGAGCACCGACAAAAGCGGCACAAGGGTTTGCCAAGTCTCAAGGTGTGTCGGTTGAACAGCTGACAATCACGGAAACTCCCAAGGGGCTGTATCTCGCTGTCAAAAAACATGAACGCGGTCAATCTGCTAAACATATTCTCGCATCCAGCCTTCCTGCGTATTTAGCAAAATTGACTTTTCCCAAAGCCATGCGCTGGAACGCCTCGCAAGCTAAATTTGCTCGTCCCATTCGGTGGATGGTCGTGTTGCTGGGGGATCAATCCCTTTTCCTGGATTTTGCGGGGATCCGTTCCGGTAGGGTGACCTGGGGACATCGTTTTTTCAGGATCAAAGGGAAAAAGGCCGGGCAGGGGGTTCCACTGACGAATGCAGCCAGCTATGTCGCGGCCATGAAGAAGTTTGGTGTGTTGGTCGACCCGGATGAGCGGCGAACAGAGATCATTCAGCAGATTTCCGCTTTGGCCAAATCGGCGAGGGGACAGATTGATCCTGTCTACCGTGAGGAGTTGATTGAAGAGGCGGTTTGGGGTGTTGAATATCCTCATGCCATTCTTGGAACATTTCAGAAAGATTTTTTAGCGTTGCCCAAGCCGGTGTTGATTTCGTCGATGAAAGAACATCAAGGGTTCTTTTCTCTCGTCGGGAAAGAGGGCGTATTGCTGCCAAAGTTTCTAGCGGTGACCAATACCCCATGGGGAGATACCCAATTAATCGCCAAAGGCAATGAACGGGTTCTCTCAGCTCGTCTCAACGATGCCCAATATTTCTTCCAAGAGGACAGGAAACACCCCCTCCATGAGAGAGTCTCCGCATTAGATGGCGTGATGTTTCATCACAAATTGGGAACCATGCGTCAAAAGGTTGATCGAACACGAGACCTGGTCGGGTGGATGGCAAAGAAACTCGGACACGATGATCTTTTAGAAGGATGCGAACGTGCGGCACTGTTGTCCAAAGCGGATCTGACAACCGGGATGGTTGGTGAATTTCCCACCTTGCAGGGCATCATGGGCGAAGAATACGCGCAACACGATGGTGAAGGTCCAGAGGTCTGTCGGGCCATCCGAGAGCAGTATCTTCCGAGATTCCCAGATGATTTATTGCCATCGAGTCTTCCGGGTATATTGGTGGCCTGTGCTGATCGCTGTGATTCCATCGTATCGTTTTTTGCGGTAGGGATGGTGCCATCCGGTTCGGAAGATCCGTTAGGTTTACGACGTGCAGCCTATGGGCTTGTTCGGATTGTCCATGAAACACCACTTCGGCTTAATATGGTTGAGGTTGTGGATCACATGATCCAGATAGTCGCCAAGCAGGGTGTCGTGCAAAGTCTGTCACAGACTTCAACGGAGATTGTCGGATTTATCATTGACCGTCTTCGGTTTTATGGTCGGGACACGATGGGGTTGCGGGAAGATGTGATGGACGCGGTCACCCGGGGTCGACCTTCAAAAATGGCTGATTTGGGAGATCTCTTATCGCGAATGCGGGCCTTGCAGGCGATTGTGGGCCAGCCGGATTTTGAAACATTGATGATTGGATTTAAGCGCGCGTATCGAATTGTCGAAAAAGAAGCA
>JBFJON010000097.1:0-6045 GCA_041617575.1 Nitrospirales bacterium
ATTTCTAAGTCTTGGGTTATATGGACTTGTCATGGGAGGATTGAGTTGGAAATCAGATTCCTTAAAAAGTCGACGGGCTTTCAATATTGGATTGGCTTCGTTAGGTCTTGTAACAGGACTGGGGTGGTGCTACCTGAAATTGATGAACCTTTCGCTAGGCCTATAGGGACAAGAAGCATGCCTACCGTTCAATTGCCCCCCATGTCTCAAGCAGAGATAAAATCGCCTGCTACCCCAAAAATCTGTTCCAAGCATTTGATTCAGGCAATTATTTTTTGCACTTCAGTCATTGTGTTGGCAAAGTGGGGGACCGGTCTCCCCGAATGGCAAGAGGTTATTGCATCAGAAAATGGACCAGTGGAGCGTATGAGCGTGGCCGTTTGGTTTATGGGATTTGTCTGGTCTCTGGCCGCGGCTTACGGTCAACGAGCGAGAGCCGTGGAGTGGTTGAGTGTCTCCATGTTCCTTCTATTATTCGGCTTGCGAGAATTGGACGCTCATATTTGGAGTACTGGATGGAATCTAGATAAATTGGCAAATTACTGGAATGCACAATATCCCTTGAGTGAGAGGATCTTGGTCTTGGCATTGATGGTTATGCCGTGTTTAGCTGTTGGGGGCATGCTCTGTCTACGGTTGTGGCATTTAATCGGTCCAGCATGGAGAACAGGGGAGGCTTGGTTGAGCCATTTGGTAGTGGGGGTCGCTTTGCTGGGTGTTTGCTTAACATTAGACAAAGTTGGCTCCTATGATCTTCTGTTTCTGGGGATTGGTAATGTTGGGCAAGTCTTTATCATGGTCATTGAGGAATTTTTAGAATTTATACTAGCGGTATTTACGGTGGCAGTGTTATGGCAGTACTTGCAGGAGGCCCTCAATTGTCATGAATAATATTGGATGCTCTGATGCGGCCGTTGCTCAGGCAGGTGATAAACGTCTAATGGTCCACCATCTGTGAAGCGTATTCTGCTCATCAAACTGCGGTATCTCGGTGATGTGGTGTTGAGTACTCCGGTCCTACCACTGCTACGCAAACAATTCCCAGAGGTCAAGATGACGTTTCTAGTCAATCCAGGGACAGCGGCCGTGTTATATGACAATCCCTATCTGGATGAGGTATGGGTGTTGCCTCGGAAACCCTGGTGGCAACAACTCAGGTTTATTCAGCGTATGCGACATGCAAAATTCGATACGGTCATCGATTTGACGGACGGAGATCGATCTGCCTTTCTTTCCTGGGTGACCGGAGCGCCGGTGCGATTGGGCTATAACCGCGACCGACGCTGGCGAGGAGCATTCTATTCTCAAGTCTTACCTTCGGCCTATGGCTCCATGCATATGGTGGAATATCATCAACAGGCCTTAGCTGCCTTGGGTATTCATGAGTCCAGTGGAGAGCCTGAGGTCTATTTAAATCCTGATGTGCGACAACAAAAGCAGGAGGAATTTGGCGATTTCTTTGCCAAGGTCCAACCACTCGTCCTCTTGCATCCGACAGCCAGATACGTGTTTAAAGCCTGGCCCTTAGAACGTTTTGCCGCGGTAGCTGATTGGTTGAGTGGGCAGGGGATTCGCGTCGCGTTGATCGGGAGTCAACGAGAAATTCTTATTGGGCAGCAAATAATAAATTTAACCAAACACAAGCCAGTTAATCTGATGGGAAACACACGTCTTTCTCAATTGGCCGCCTTAATGAAGCGGAGTCACTTGTTGATTGGAAATGACGGCGGTCCTATGCATATGGCGGCGGCGGTTGGGTGCCCGGTTTTAGGATTGTTCGGTCCTACAAATCCTGCCGTGTGGGGACCACGAGGTAAAAATGTGAAGGTGATTTACAAAGGCTTAAATTGTGAAGAATGTTTTTACCCAGGCTGTTCTCGTGGGGAAGAGAGCTGTATGCGCAAAATTTCAGTTGAAGAAGTCTGCCAAACTGCCCAGTCCATGCTTCCAGTCTCCATCTAGCTCATATAGTGCTTTAACTTTCAACTCAGACCTTTCAAAACTTCCTCGCCCTTAAGGGCTTCGTTCCGAAGTGGGACGAAAGGGCGGGGTGAGGGGGAAGATGTGTGGGTGCTTTCAACTCTGATTTTGAAATTTTCCAATTGGAGGAAGGGAATGGAATTTTTATATTCAAAGTTCTGACTGTTTCATTCTGATTACGGAAAGACGGGGAGTGGGGCATAGACGAGGTCATGTCCTACCAATTGTTGGAACCACTGCTCCGTTTCTTGATGAGAGAGCGGATGTTGGTTTAGTCTGATTTCCAGACGAAATTGTCCTTCTGAGCCAACCAGCCCCACGATAGCCGCGGCGTCCACGCCTTCTGCCAGGAAGGCAGCTGTTTGAAATTCTGCCAAGCTGCCATAGATCCGACCTCGTGAATGGAGTAACGAGAAAATGTCGGGGACTTCTTCTAACCGGCAATGAAGAGAACAGCGATACAGCAATCGGGAGTCAAAGGGTAGATGATGGAAATCACGTAAGGCTTGTGTAGAAAACCCCGTAAGATAGACTCGGATCTGCTCGGCGGGATGGGGGCTCGTTGCAGCGAGCTGGCTGGCGGGCACGAGAAATTCAAAGGGGTCAGGGGAGTTCAATTCAAATTGACACGGTCCGAAAGCATCCGGCCAGGAACAAAACAATGGAGCATCAGTGCGTGAGGTGTGAAGAGTAACCTTTTGATTCTCCACATTGACTTCAATGGGTAAACGAAGGACATCGATGGCGGCACGAAATGCCTCCTTACGGTCTTTCAGCCAAAGTTGCTCATGAGGCTGTTCAACGGATTCTCCAGGCGCGATGATATCGGTGGTATGTACGCGCACGCGAATAAAACCATGAGTATGACGAAAACCCACCCAGAGCCAAGCCACTGGTTGAAGCGTGGCTAAGGGATGGCCGATACGCCAGGGATGCGCAATGGAACAATAGGTATTGACTGATTGGTGTTGTTGAAACACAGTATGATACCCACCTACCAGCAAAAAAAAGTCGCCTTCCCACTGGTCTAACACATGTAAGAGCGTGACATCTTCAGTCGGCCAAGGCTCTAACTGACTAATCTCATCGGGATTGGTCACTTCCCATTCTTCGACGTAGGTAATCATCTCTTTTTGGGGATGCATAGAGGTAAAGCCGGCTTGGCGTAATTTATCCCCAACCGACAATATATCGTTGAAGGAAAGAGGCGAGACGGATTCCCAACGATGTTCACGCATGGATGATATGAGGGGCTATAGGTAGGGAAGGAGGAGAGATCACAAAGGTTTCACGATACTAAATCGTGCTGCTCCAGAAAAGCCGTGGTCAAGGGAAAGGTAAGCGCTCAGATGGCATCTTTCAGGCGGTGCCTAATGAATGATGATCAAGTTGAGTGTGAAAAGGAAAGACCTTCCTCCATTTTTTCTCTACAAACCAGAATCTCTCTTCGTCGTCATTCCAGACATCTTTCATCGGGAATCTATCCTGGTTGTTTTGCGGATGGATGCCCGCTAAACACTGCGGGCATAAGGTTTGGTATTTTCTGAGCTTAGCCTAAATTCTCAGTTTTATTGACAGTGTTCGTCAAATAATATCCAAGTTTTTATACTAGAAGTTATGAGAAATCTTTATCTTGAGAATGGAGAAATAAATGGCGGAGAGGGTGGGATTCGAACCCACGGTAGGTGTGACCCTACGGCAATTTAGCAAACTGCTGCCTTCGGCCACTCGGCCACCTCTCCGCGTAAGAATATTTCAATGGCTTCAGTTACTTATAGACGAACAACATGGATAACCTCAAGAGCAGGTTGCGACTGTGCTGCGGATTGATTGTCTACTGGGGAATCCATGCCACGATCAAAGTGACGATGATCTCCTTAAAATAAGCGTCGGTAGATATCCATGAAGATCCTTATAATACCATGTGCCAACTGTTCTTGGATATATTTCGAATGAGTTTTTTGTTGAATTAAACTGGAGACAAGAAAGAATTGGCAGGTTACGGCCCTGGAAAATTTGGTTTGTTCTGCGGTATGGGTTCGCTCGGCTCGTCTGCTATGACACCGAGATACTCACGTGTGCCACCGGTTTAGGAGAGATGCTGGATAGGAAGGAGGTGACTGATTCGAGTCATCGCATATCACAAATATGAGAGGAACCAATTAGAAATTTTATCCACAGAAGTTTTCTCAATTTCGATCGATAATAGATCTGGTTTTTCGGATTGGGCATATACAGCCCTGGCTAAATGATACGTGTTTTCAGCCTGATTAAGACTTACCTGGCGATTACACCCATCCACTAACTCTTCCATCCTAAGGGGTCGAGGGGCCAACGCCGCCGCAATATCAGGCAGATCGGCTATTTTTAACAACCCTCGAATCATTGAATCGGAAGGTTGGTAGACAAACGGCTGTTCTAACAATGCCGCATAACTCATAAGACCTCCATGCACATACACGGCTCGAATGTGTGGTTCGTACAATGCTGCAAGCAGAGCGGCCACTCCGCCTAACGGTTCACCTCGCTCTGGATAGGGAGTCGCATCCAAGGGCACCGCCAGTTCGTTGCCAACCCCGTTGGTTGCCGCAAGAGAATCACCCCAAAGGCCTATTCGCTTTCGATCGACATCTTTTCGGTTGCTGAGATAAGCAATCACAGTTTGCAAATCACGAACTCGTGAACTGAGCAAACTTTCTCCAAGCATTAGGCTTGTTGCGGCGATACCAGCACTAGGACTGAGTCTGCCGCGGTATAATTCGCCATGACGCCCATCGCCAATCCCTCGAAATTCCGTTAAACAGACGGCTATCTTCTGTCCCAACAAACTTTGAATTAGCGGACGACGTGCTCTTTTCAGGCGGAGATTCCCCTCCTGTGAAAAGCCAATCACCACTGGTGGCTTAGTCTTGCCCAAACCAGAAGGCCACAGAAGCTGTAAGCGAACAAGGAAGTTCTCTTCGACTTTCAATACTACATATTCCGACTTCCCAAATCCCTGACGGATTGATTGCACTCGGTAGGACGTGAAAGGCGTCATGGGGCCAAGAACCTTGGTGAGTTCTTGTTGTAACTGCACCGCCGATGCATGTGGCTCTTGTGCTTCTCTCATTCTACGAGCTGCGGTGAGGTGTTTTTTGGAAATTTCCTGTGTGGCCTCATGAATCAAACGCATGCTGAATGCCTCATGCGTTACCATGGTCAAACATTCTAGTTTTTCCTTGGTAACAGGTTCGGTAACCTCTTCTTCAGGAACTGGAATGCCAAACCATTCTTGAAAAATGGGATAGAGCTGCCCACGGTGGATCGGACCGATATTCGTGCAATGAGAATCCATAGGGCCATGCCGCGATCCTCGGCCGGACCCCTGAACCGATCGGAGAGCATCGCGTTTGCCATAGAGTTCATACACTTTTTCGAGGTGCTTCCAAACGAAATCATGTTGAGGATTCCAGGCAAATTCTCGCCCATAGACCAACCTGCGAGGGGCAAGTGAGGCAAGAATGACCCATGGCCAAAATCCCAAACGAGCTGTATCAGCAAGATTTCTTGTTGAGTCCCATTCACCCATCGGCAAGTGGCCAAAATTGAACGCGACCACTGCCGCCACCCGATCATCCAATGCTCCAACGACTGCCGCAAGATCTCCTCCCCCTGCCACTGCCCCGATGACGATGATCCGGTCATGGTCAATTTCCGGGTTAGCCCATAACAGATCGATGCCGCGCCTCACATCCTGAACCATCCACCCCATCAAGCTTTCACCTATCATATCTAATTGCATTCCAAGCACATGCCGGCAGTAGTAGTCTTGCCGATCAAGACGAAATGACCCTCCGTAGTCTGCTGGGGTCACAAAGGGATGCTGTCGTCGTTCGCCATGGCAGAGAAGGTCCATAATGAGGACAGTGCATCCCTGTTGTGCCCAAGTCACGCCCATACATTGCAACTCCTCTTCAGTTTTTGGGTCGTGGTGACTGTGGCATATGACCATCGCAGGCGTTTTCCGGGTAGTTTGAATTGGGCGATAGGTATTGGCCGTCACCGGCAAACCCATGTGGCCTC
>JBFJON010000098.1:0-6044 GCA_041617575.1 Nitrospirales bacterium
GCCGCTTCGGACCACTGAGGATTAAATGGTGCGCCTTTGAAAGCGGCTTCTGCGGCATTTTTTTCATCATGCGTTAAAGGTCGATAGTCTTGCTGCATCACCCTCCCCCATTTACTCTTGAATGAATTCTAATAATTTCGTGGGCAAGGGATCGGTCTTTGTTGTTGATGGGTCTTCATGAATGAAAGATTGAGGGGCAAGAGCCAAGGCTTGCCCACAGTCCGAACAGCTCACTCCGGTCTTGGTGCGACAAACTAATCGAATGTAATGGGTACACCACCTACAGTAGAGATACCCTGGACCATTGAAGCGAAACGGATACATTGGGGAGAGCCTCCCCCACTTGACGGTTTCTATTGGAGACCAGGAGCGTGTGTCGGAAAGTATCGGGGACATAGCCTTTCTCAAAAAATTTGTTTTGTCACCCCTTACGCTGGGAAGTGTGGTTCGGCTCTCTCCAAATAAAATGAAGGGAGAGGACTCCCAAAAAGGCGACAACCGTTACGATCATCCATAATGTTGTCCAGTCCATGATGACGTCCTCCTTGTTCTAAAGTCGTCCTCTTTCGGCTCTTGGTTCTTGTAAAAGCAACCTTAATGCCATGTAAGACTTCGCCTCGGATTGCCCCACTGCCATACTGCCAACTAATTGATTTATTGAAAGAAACAGGAAGACTGGAGGAAAGAGAGGTTTCTAATCCCCCCAGAACGGAGAGGTATCGAAACGGATACATGATCGTATCTAAATTGTATCTGCCGGACCCATCCAACGCCATGTAGGACTATTTCCTTTCTATCTTTTCCATTCTTCACAGGAAGCCGAACAGGCCGGTTACATCCTGGCGGGGAACTGTACAGACTAAACAGTCAGCAAAACCTTATAGGTTTACCTTATTGAAGGATTTTGTAGGGTGGGGGAAAACTCTCGCTATTTTCATGTTGATACTCTCCCAATTGTCATAAGGTTTTTCGTCTCACCTTCCGAATAAGAAGAGAAGCACCTCTATTTGTTATAGCCCAGCACATCGGGACCGTGCGCAGTGATGATGTAAGGCTATCTAAAGATCTTGTTAATGATAGATGCCAATACTCAATCTGAAAAAATGAAGTGGGGGGCGGCGCATAACGGTGCTGAAGACAGAGGGAACAAAGAACCCGGAGGGCAAAAACAAGATAAAGAGGCATTTCCCATACAGAACAGACGTTTTTTTTAAAACGAATACAGGGAATGCGGATCACGCTGAAGTTTTCTCTCTGTTCCCATATGCGGTGACAGGGCATCCACATTGTTAATAGATCAATCGTATGGTCGGTCTTGGTAAGTTCGCTTGTCAGACCGGCAACGACCTTCACGCCGTCGCTCGCTTCGTGGATAGGATCTGTGCCTGGCTATGTTATGTTCGATTGAGCCAGATTTGATATTAGTATTGTTGTCGAGTACGGCTTAGAACTCTGAACCTGTAAGATAACGTTCGTCACGTTCAACTCCTCGGGGCACTGCACACGCCTATGCGAAACAATCGGCAAATGGTGATTGGTATTGTACTAGAGTCGGCCGAGCCCGCACTGATAGAAAAATGGTGTCATGAAGGAGAACTGCCTGTACTGCAGAAGCTGAGGCAGCGGGGGATATGGACTCGACTGGCATCGCCTTCCTACATCTCCAGTGGATGCAGCTGGCCGACGCTCAACATCGGCACCAATCCTGCCAAGCATGGCATCGGCTTCTTTCATCGCGAAATCAAGAATGGCACCTATCAGGTCATCAAAAAATATGCTGACCACGTACACGGGGAGCCTTTCTGGCGCGATCTCGGGCGGGCTGGATATCGCAGCGCGATTTTCGACCTCGCGACGACAATGCCGTCCCCAGAGACCAATGGGGCGATTGTCGTGGACTGGGGCAGCGAGCACCCGTCTTGGAAAACCTCGTCCTATCCGATGGATCTGATAAACGAGATCAACCGAAACATCGGCAGGCACCCACTCGCCAAATGGTACCAGAGGGGGATGAAAAGCAAGGAAGAATATAAGGATCTCGCCGAGAAAATTTTGGCCGGCGTCGAGCTGCGCACCAGCGCACTAATTTATATGCTGAGCAAGGATGACTTTGACTTCGTGTTCTGCAATTACTCGGAGCCTCATTGGGCTGGTCACATGTTCTGGCACCTGCATGACAAGAATCATCCCGAACATGAGCCTGAACATGCCGCTTACTGCGGTGATGTCATCCAGCAGACTTACAAGGCATGCGATCGCGCGATCGGCGAGCTTGTCGAAAATTTCCCGGGGGCAACCTTCGTTGTCATTTCGAATATCGGTATGGGTCCCCATGCAGGTGGTGACATGATGGTTACCGATGTTCTCGACAGACTGAACATGAGTGCCGAAAGGAAAGCCGCGGGACCCTTAAAAAGTTTCGCCAGGCGAATATTGCCGGGAGGCAGCGGCCCTGTTGCGGCGATTCAGCGGGTCGAAAAACTGATCAGCCCCACTTTGATCATTGGCATGAAGAAGCTAATTCCCGAAAGAATGTGGGATACGTGGACACGCCGTTTGTTGGGGCTGGGGCACAACTGGGCAGATAGTAAGGCGTTTCTTCTACCGGGCGATAATTCGAGCTTGATCCGCATAAACCTGTGTGGCCGGGAGCCCCGAGGCCGGGTTCAGCCCGGTGAGGAATACAGGAATCTCTGTTCGGATCTTGCGGACGCCTTCATGGAGCTCGACGACCCCGCTTCGGGCGAACGGGCGGTCGACAAGGTGGTCATATTGCGGGAAAAACTGCAGGGCGATCAGATCGACCAATTGCCGGATCTCGCTGTGGTCTGGAAGAACTTCACGGTGCCGATCGAGGCGCTTGAATCGCCCCGGATCGGGCGTGTCGAGATCCCCGAATTCAACAAGCGCAGCGGTGGTCACTGGCACGAAGGGTTCTTGATCGCCACCGGGCCTGCGTTCCGCAAAGGCGTGTCATTGGAACTCAACGACCTTTCGGACGTTGCACCGACCATGTTGGCATTGTTCGGGTTGCCAACTCCCGATTACATGGATGGAAGAGTGATTGCAGAGGCACTTCTCGACCCGTGAAATATCGTCGGCTAGTCTAAGCTTCTCAATAGGCTGTCAACATACGAAATCGTTTCCTGCAGGCCGTCCCTGAGTTCGGTGCCTGGCTCCCGTCCCGGGGCTTCGCGCGCCACAGTGATGTTGCGCTGCCGCTACGACAGGTCATCGCTTGGCAGCGGTTCAAACTCAATCTTCGAATTTGATCCGCACGACTCGATCACGAAATCCGCCAGCATACTGATCCTGAAAACGTCGAGATTTCCCAGGTTGACCGGCATGGTAAAACCTTCCGGCATGTTCATGAGCCGCACCATACCTTTACCAAATCATATTTCTATAACCACTGGATGACCACAGACAGAATAACAAACCACCATCCTACACTAATCGTGAGTTATTCTCCTTCACTCTGATAGCAAAAATGTTGCCTCACAACGTTACGATTTGTTTGGTTTATTCACCCTCCACGGGTGTTTTCAATCCCGACCACTACACCTCTCTAGTCTTACCCATAAAATATCAAAGCCCGACTTCGTGAGGAATAAGGTTCTTAGTCTATCGCTTGTGATTTGTTCCTGCGGCTTAGGCTTTCCTCATCGTGCGATAGCGCGGGGCTGCCAGCCAACCCCATACCAAAGAGCAGCAAAGCGGAGGGTTCTAGGGAATGTGGATGGGGAAGGACCACACTCCATGAGATCAATGGGCCACGCCGCAGCCTTCTAGCGTGCCTTTACACTATCGAGGTATACCTTTGCTTGCTCACCACCGACCTGACGCAACCCATTCAAGGCTTGACTTTTGTATCCTGCAATGAACGAATCCAGCTGTCGCCTGACGAAATCTGTCTCCCCTTCACCTCGTAGCTTTTCAATTTCCTCAGGTTCAACCTGCAATGTGTCTGTATCATCCAACACATTACGACGTAGACGGTAACGACGTGTGGCCGCTTCCTCAATCGACGCAAGGGTGTCCGGCGGTGGACCATCTTTGTGGGCGGAAATCAGCGCATCCACACCCGATCTTCCCAAAGAAGTCACTTTTTCTATAAGCTTTTTTTCATCACCCAGTTCGCACGCATCCACAAGCCATTGCGCGACTATTTCATTCACAGCTATTGTCTCTGCCGCGAGGGTTGATGGCTGCATGAGGAGTACCGCAAACACACAGGCCAGAACATTATATCTGTTTCTACAGAACTGCACGGTACTTCTCCTTAATTTGCCGGCATTGCCCCATCGGGCCAAGCACGACGGTTGTGATGAAGGCACGTATCCGTCTCGACCCCATGCCCGCAATCATGCTTTGGCAATCCTACTCGCGCATTATACACAGCATTGATAGCGGATTGGGGACGCAGATGGGCCCGGTATATTTGCCCCTCTGTGGCATATTCTCTAGTACTGCTGGCACTATGCATAATATTTGTCTGGTCAAACGTGGCTTCACCATTCACATGGAATAATCCAAAGTCATGCCCCATTTCATGAGACAGCAAATCATCAAGGGTGGTACTGCCTAATGCCACGAAATCACTGCCGATCTTGCAAGCTTGCCCGCGCGATGAACCACCATCTACCGTATTGACGTAGTAGATATTGATTCGGCCCTCGTCCTTGCCGATATCGGCTTCAAGTCCGGCACGTTGTGCGCACGTAAATGCGTCGTACCTTGATGCATCCGGATCGGCGGTGGCATTGACAATACGAATAGCCCCAAAACGCACACCCATCCCCTCCGTTTGCCAGATTGATGTGGTAGTGACCAGTGCATCCACACCTCGAAACACCTGAGATAAAAACGAACCTCGCACAATCCAGATGGTCACAGGCACCGGAATTTCGTCCTGATACTGCAAAGGCAGGGTAACTCTTCCATTGCAACCGTCCCAGCTTTCAGGCGCTACGACCGTCACGGCGCGGCGGCGCGTAAAGGCCACCACTCCATTTGTGGTCACGCGGTCCTTCATACGACCTAATACTACAGTTTGGGCATTTGAGACGACCCTGCGGTCATTATCACGACCAGTTGAACAATAATCACCATCTACAAACAAGCCATGAGCACCCTCAGAAGTATTCGTTAGCTGTACAAGATCAGCGCAAGAAGCCAGAAATAAGCTTGCGATCAGTAATACCCCAGGTCCCCAATAGGAAGGTCCTTTATTCCCATTGAAACGCTGCGTAAATATTCTCTTTTGCGACATTATCTTCCTCCATAGATGATATTGTGTGGTCATGTCTAAGGCGTGTTTGGTCTGATGTGCAACATACCCACGGCCTTCCGTGCCCCTATTGCACTCCTAGGTACCTAATTATCAATTTCCCTCCATAGGATGGCAAGAAGCAACCCGACACGACTTCCCTTGCATCTGTCTTCACGTTCCCTGCACCTGACCCATTCGAAGAAGGTCCCACAGTGTACCCCCAACCCGCAGAGGGAAGAAGTCGGGTGTTCTATAGGTGTTAAGAGGGAGGGAGACAAGTGAGAAATGAGCGGACACGTCAGAGGAAGACAGGGAATGGAGTACCTGATGTTTATACAGGAGTAAAGAAGGGACTAGACTAATTGATGCATCAAGCACTTCAACAATCCACGGTCCCTGCCTTGATAAGGCGAGGGTCGGGGGTTCAAATCCCCTTTCCCGCTCCAATTTTTCTATCCTTAATCTTACCTTCACCTACTTATTTTCTTCTCTATTTTCATTCTTGCCTGTTTTCTCCTTTTTTTAAAACATCTGGGATGAAGAGGATCCACCACGGCGTAGATTCTTCTCTCATTTGAGAAAACTGCTTAGCAGTGAAACTGCTGGGGATCCCCTCCCAGAACGCGCCTCGTCGAATTTCGACATAACGAAACTTAGAAAATTTGTGAGTTTTTTCTAGAGGCTTTGCTCCAAAAGGCATGGGATCTCGGAGTTCAGCAATCTTGGAAAGATCGATTCGTTCATCAATAGGCAACGAAGACAATTCCTTGTA
>JBFJON010000099.1:0-6008 GCA_041617575.1 Nitrospirales bacterium
AGGGGCACCGAGTTCGTTAAACCTGCGCTTTTTTTGCTCTTGAACCTGTCCACTTTTTGGCCGGGGGTCGAACGCGCTTAAATTTTATCATCATTTCATAGCCTGCGATTTCCGCATATTTTTTGACAGTGTTGAGTCTTGGAGAATGACGAAACGCGGGGCTTTCCAGTCTGGAAATGTTGGGTTTTTTCGTTCCCAATAGTTTCGCCATTTCTTCCTGTGTGAGACCGGATTCCAGCCTCATGCGAAGCAACTGTCGTATAAGGTCGTATACCGGCCCAAGGCGGTCATACTCCTTTTTGATCTCCGGGTTTTTTAACGCTTTCTTTTTCGCTTTTTCAAAAGTGGGACGTTTCATTTTGTAATCTCCTTCATTCTTTTCAAAGCTTTGTCCATTTCCTTCTGAGGTATTTTCTGTGTCTTTTTCACGATCGAGTGGAGGATGATTATTTTCCGAGCCCTCACCGAGCAGAAAATTGACCGGCCTATTCCCTCTCTGCCTTTGGCTCTGATTTCGAAGAGTCCCTTGCCAAGAGGGGCTGTGTGAGGCCTCCCAATGGCGGGGCCAAACTCTTTAATCAGTTCCACGACACGGAGGAAGTCAGCCAATATGCCCTTCGGGAACGCCAGGTCTGTTCCTCCACCATTTCGTTAAAGAATTCTACTTTCCAGTTTATTATGTGTTATCAGATATGATAACCATATAAAAGTAAAGAACCCTGCCAGGCAAGAATCGGGGCAAAGTTTCGAGATCTGACAAAAGAAACTCCATGAAGACTTGAACCGTTCAAACAAAACGGTTCAAAGGGCGTCCTCTAGAACGGGGTCAGATTCGAATGAAATGAATGATGATGCTCTTTCCCGACAGTTTTCTTTAAAATCGAGCCTGCCCCCTGTTTTATTAAAAACCTAGATAGCAAAGGTGTCGGGAAAGGCGGGGAAGCGAAATGTCTGCTCCCCGCCTTTGAGGGGAAGAGCTTCGGGAAAGAAACCTCATGGCTTATAAAGTCTTCATTCTCTCTCTGGAGCGCTTACAAGCTAATCAATGATTTTCAATAGGAGCAAGGGTTGGTGAAAAATCTATCGAGTGACAAGAATGTAGACGTTTTCTGCGGCTTTGACCGACGCCTTGGCATGAGCCAACTGGCTTTCACGCTGTTCTTTCGTGGAAGTAGGTAGGGCGATATCAGCCACCACATAATATTCTCCAGCAGGCAAACCGGTAAAACAAAACCGACCCTCATCATCCGTCTTCGTATGTTTTTCAAATTTCATAGCCTTGGGATCAGGATCCGCCATGCTCCGACCACGCATGACCTTAACCTCAAAGGCTTCTTCCGTATAGGACGTCACGGGCGCTAACAACACACGATCTCCAGAGGCCACATGATGTTTGCCACCATCCAGACTCAAATATGCCTGCCCGCAAACCCGTGCCGTGCCCGTGTCTTCATAAGGGGCATATTCCTCTGGGTTAAATTCAGCTTGACGATCGTAGGTCCTTGCGCAACTCATCATCAAAAAAATGACCAGCAACAGAACAATCCATCGTGTCATGTAGGCTTCCTCCTTAAGAACCCAATAATCGGGAAAGAACAAGATACACCCAAGCGGCGGCAAAAATGTAGGTGATCTCCTTTTCACCAATGTGCTTATATAACAGACGATATCCCACAATCGGCACAATGGCTAGAAGCAAGGCAGAAAAGAAATGGCCCACCACATCCCCAGCAATCCTAGCAATATGAGTGTTACCTGGAACCGCGAGCATAATACTCGCTCCAAGCATCGCAACCCACAACCACCGTAGACTCACCATCACGTTATTGCCTTGCTTGGGAAAGAGAAGAAGGAACGGGCGGAGAAAACTCGAGCAGGTCCTTTACACGACACACAAGCTTTGAACCCACACCCACTTTACGATTTGTGGTGAAAATGACTAACCCACGATTGGCTTCCACCTTGCTCAATAAATAACTCACTTCAATATTCGCATATCCGTCATGTGCATCTTTCACCTCACTCCGTTTTCCCAATAGGGCATCGGCCTCATCAAATAACAAGACGGCCACTTGGAGATTGGCCAAAATGAGGTTGGCTTGCCGCCCTTCTTTTCTCTCCGAACCCAACCATTTCTTATGTTCCTCCTGAATATGCTCCAACTCAGCTGGAAAAGTTTTTTCAGCTCGGGAGCTTCCTTTGGCACATTGGATTGTTTGTATAGAGCTTTAGTTGGGTCTAAATCCACAATCGTCATCCCCTCATCGAGATTGGCCCTACCCTCATTCAGATGAACGGGACGGTCGAAAGCTAACCAAACTAGAAGAAGGGGAACATTTGATTTCGAGGCTACTCTGCAATTTCTGTCTGAAGATGTTCATTGCAGAGGCACACTGTCCCAAAAACACTGAAAAAAAGCTAGTCGTGGGCTGATTGGGGCAATGCCTCAGGAGAGGGGGAACTATCAGAGAAGATAGTTTACCCGGTAGCCGGAGGTGTGACGAAAGGAGTATTCGGTAACAATTTACTAAAACGTTGAAGTTCAGCGGACAAAAAAGCGCAACTTTGGTTGATCCGCTGCAACGACTGGTTATGCGCCCGGTTTCACACTGGGCGCTATAACCAGAGAGGAGGCCCATTATCCGGCGTCTTTTTTTGCCTTCTCAGCCTCAACGTTCTTGATGTCTTTGGCTTTGGTGACGTAAGTGAGGACGGAATTCCATAAGCCGGAGCCGCCGCTGGCGAGCAGCCCGAGACCGAGGATGGACCAGCTTTCCGTCGGTGCTGCGATCTCTGACGGAATATAGTCCCTAGCCAAGAATGCAGTCAGCACACCTGAAAACACGGCGAGGATTTGTAAATAGGAGCGTCGCCTTCCTTCAGCCTTTTGATCGAGATCCTGTTTGTCCAAGGCAGGGATGAACCCCTTGATGATTTCAACGAGTCGTTCCGACGCGATGCTCAGAGCCAGAATGACGCTGATTATTGCTGTAAGTTGCGTAGCATCCATACCTCTCTCCTTTCGATTGGGCCTTGTGAATGACTTGCGACACTGATTGTTTCATGTCGGTTGGCTATCTACCTTTGGACGCATAACAATGATTAGATGGACCCGTATAATATGCCAATCTTTGATTTTCTTTCCGTATAATACCCCGGGGACTTTCTCCCCGAATGCTTCCGGATCCCTTTATCTTCAACGGCTTCTTGACCGTCCAGTGGCTTATCATAGAATCTTATGTGGATCGGCATAACACCACCCTCTTGAATGAGTGCAAAGCCCATCTACCGGACTTTGAACACCCACCCGCGCACTGTTGAGGAGCGGCGTTTTTAATGGTGGAGGATTGCCGGGGAGTTTCGCTTCCACCGTCGTGCCATTGGCCTGTTCCTGCTGCAGCCAGGTCCCTCGGTAAAACAGGCGGTAGCCTAAGACAATCCTGATGATGCTCCCGAGTGTTGATGGCAAGTCGAAAAGCGGAGAGAAATAACAGTGAGGCAATTTCGATGTTCCTCCCTGGCCCCTACCGAGTCATGAAGGCCTATTGTAGGAGTTCAGCGAAAAAAGTCTAGAAGTTTGGAACTAAGGGGCCCATGAGTGGGACACAGAATGGGGAAAGCTGTGACCTGCCTCCAGTGATTAGGTCAACCATGACCCCCAGGTTTAAAGGAAGAAGCAACGGGCGACCTGTACAATCAGCGAAGGATGGGGACGCACAACAACAAAGGGAGTCAGGCTTTTTTGAGTACAACAATTATACTGTCCTTCCCAATCACCCGATCGTCGTGAATCTTCTGCTCATCCCCGTGCCAGTCTCCCGTAACGAATAAGATACGATCGTGTATCCGTTCCGATACCTCGCCGGTCATGACCAGAGTGAACTTCCCTTCCTCCAACCTTCCTGTTTCATTCAATAAATCAATCAGTTGGTAGCATAGCAGTGGGTCAGTCCGCGGTGAGATCTTACATGGCATTAAGATTGCTGTTACATTAACCAAAAGCAGCAATAGGACAACAGACTGACAAAGGAGGGCGCCGTCATGGACTGGACACTAGTGATCATCGGAACTCTCACAACTTTTTGGGGTGTCCTCGTCCTTCATCTTATCTGGTGAAGACCTTTCTGAAGACCAAATTACGTGCTCAGGAAAAAACCGGAATGAATGCGTGCCGGAACCTTCCTCAATCTTCCCATCGAACCAGCCCTTTGGGAGACACTCGCCCCCACCTGTCCTGAGGGATTTAATGGCCCAGGGTATCTTTTTAATGATGGCGCTGTTCCCATTCCATTCGATTGGTGTAGCACATCCAGACCGGAGTGCGATGTTCTGATTGTGGGCAAGCCATGACAGCAATACACCTCAGATCGACAATATAGGTGTTCTCCTTTTTCTTGGCCACGAACCACAACATAATCGATCCCACGAGGATGGCCGCGATCGAAGAGCCCGGGGTGATAGGGAAAATTTCCCCTCTTCCGTGACGGCTTCCAAAGACGAACTCAAGGTGAGCGGGCCATAGGGGAAATTTAAATACTCTAGCCTTTTTCACTCCAATGGAACCGCGAGGATGGGACATCGGGCTTTTCGAATAACGCGTTCTGTTGTGCTTCCACGCAGAGCATCCAGAAATCCATTATGCCCTTGTGTGGGCATCACGATAAGATTAGGCCGTTGCTCCTGTGCAATTTGCAATATCTCTTCGACGACATCACCGGGACGAACGATGTTGGTCCAGCTTCCCTTGCTATGTAAAGGTGGATGAATTGGTGGCTTTGTTTGGTCATCGCCAATATAGACAGTCACGAACGAAACGTTTTCACAATTGACTGCGTTTACCAAGGCAGCGGCGGCGTGAACCGCCACTTGTGGAGGTGGATCATAATCAATGGGAATAAGAATTTTTTCAAGTTTGAGTGTCCCGTCCTCAACGGCAACAAATCCTTCTGTAGACTGTGGAATGAATAAAGTCATACTGCCAGACTTGCGTGCTACCGGCTCTGCGACGGACGGGAAAAAGGGATATCCTCCAAGCTGATGGGTGGCCAGCACAATCAGATCGGCCGGGTGACGTTCGAGATACGTCAGAATCGCCGTTGACGGGTCTTCCCCTCTTGAGAGGATTTTTTCAACGTCGATACCCGAGTGGTTCATGTGAGAAATCTTGCTCTCTTTCGAGAGACGACGCCATTGTTCCAACGTGGCTCTGACCGAAGGAAAATCATACCAATTGAGGTCGTCAAGATCTCGATTGACATGGAAAAGCGTTAAGCGAGAATTTGTGGCCCAGGCAAGCTTGAGAGCATGGGCAAAGGCGATGTCCGGCCCCTTCGAAAAGTCGGTAGGATGAAAAATACTATTCATTGTTTATTCACCAGGAGTGGCCATGATGGTTGTGAGGTAGGAGTCGGCCTGGTTTGCAGGGGGCTGGTCAATGCGTGTAGGGCTTCACCAGTTTCTGTGCCAAGGATGTTACCAACGGTTGCCACCCTATTGTAGCATTTGAGGTGAGTAAAAGGCCGAGGGGGAGTGTCGGCTCAGGAGTTGAACCGGATTGAGTTGGACTCGGGTGCCATTAAGGCTCCTGCTCACCAGTGGGTTCCTGTTCACTCGTCGCAATCATTCCCCACGTCACCTCTTGGCCCCCTTGATTGTAACTATCCCAGAAGAGATGAAGCGGTTTTTCATATCGCAGCGTGGTGACCACATCATTGAATCGACTGAATGGGTAATGGAGCGAGGCCTGTCCACTCATTGGGACATCGCCATCGGGATAGAAGATGATCCTCCCCACATTCTGCGTTCCTCGGTAGCAATAGATCATGGCTTGAAATGGCGCGAATGGCCGATCCGTGTAGTAGAAAATCTTGTACGAGTCGAATATTTCCTCTGTAGCTGGCATTTTCCTCTCCTCCTTTCTGAATCACATGCCCTCTGAAATGGTCACTTCCTTACAATCTAACTAACTAAGACTATTGGACAGTAGGAAAAATAAAACCCCTTTTGGG
>JBFJON010000100.1:0-5977 GCA_041617575.1 Nitrospirales bacterium
CAGCCGCATAATGTGTTTCGGTATAGTTCAGTAGTAAATCCCGATTGGCTTTGAGGGAATCAAGAGATAAATACTGACCAAGATCAAAATACACGAACACCCCTATTCCCAGGAGAAAGATGATACCGAGGAAGATCTTGCCCATGGATGAGCGGGGTACATCGTTTGAATGGGTGGTCGCCTGAGTCATGTTGGACTCCATTATGTGGGTTTTCATAAAAATTCTCCAGTCGTTTTCGTGATCTTCGTTGTTTCGTTTTTCATTATCATGGTTTCAAGAGGTTTTCCTGTAGTACAACTTTGAGGGTATTTGTTACGAATAAAAAATAATGTTATGACAATAATCTTGTAATCATAGGCCTGCTTTTTCAGATTTAAGCAGGCTGCATAAGTATGGAAAAGCCTTTAAGACCCGTACGATTGTTCACGGAAATGCCAATGTCTTCACTTATTGGAAAATGGATACTCATATTGCTGACAATCGCCGGTCTATACGGGTTGATTCAATTCACATCTCTACAGGATTTTCTCACTCCAGAAAAAATAACATCTTTCCTGCGTGATTTAGGAGTTGTTGGCCCCTTCGCATTGATGGCTCTGATGACTGTAGCCGTTGTCGTGAGTCCTATTCCCAGTTTGCCCCTGGATTTAGCCGCAGGAGCCGCGTATGGACCTTTTTGGGGAGCCGTCTATGTTTTGATAGGCGCTGAGCTAGGGGCCATCATGAGTTTTCTTATCGGTAGGGCTCTGGGTCGGGATGTCGTGAATCGGTGGCTGAAACGGGATATTACGTTTTGTGAGGAATGTACGGATCATCATTTACTGGGTTTGATGGTCGTCGCGAGGTTAGTGCCGATTTTTTCTTTTGATATTGTGAGTTATGGCGCGGGACTAACCAAGATGAGCCTCAAGGCGTTTGCCTTGGCAACCTTTGTGGGCATGACACCGCCCACTTTCGCGCTGACCTATCTGGGAAGCGCGGTCGTGACGGTGCAATGGCCATTCATTCTTGCCGGAGGCCTGTTGGTCGTGATCTTTCTCTTTTTGCCAAAATGGATTATGAATCATCGGACGTCTTGGTGGGTTCGTGTGTTACAGGGGAAGCCCATGATTGCTGGGTCGCCCACCCTTGAGGCAATGGATGATGATCAATGTGGCTGGTGTGGAAAGCCAGTGCTGAAATGTGAATGAAATCTCTATGAAGCGGAAGGTAATTGGTTGTCTAGTTCTTCCGCCGGGTAGGTGAGGATTTCGGCTAAAGTGGGATGGTAATGAGGTATTCGTAATAGATCGCGAACCGTCCCATGAAAATACATCACTGCAATAATTTCGTGGATGAGTTCAGAAGCTTCCGGTCCAACGATATGCCCACCGAGAATTTCACCAGAGTGAGGGTGACAGAGAATTTTGACATGCCCGTGTGATTCGCCCAGACAGAGGGATTTTCCGTGGTCGTTGAATGGGTATGAAGCGACTAGAAAGGGTATGTGCTGAGCCTGGCATTCTTGTTCTGATAACCCGACGTTGGCTACCTGGGGATCGGTAAAAATGACTTGTGCTTTGAGTCGTTCATCGTATCGTTTGGGGGTCTGTTCTGGATGCACCGCATTCCAACCCGCAATTTCTCCTTGTTCAATCGCGATATGTACAATTTCATGAAGGCCGTTCACATCGCCCACCGCAAAAATATGTGGTTGAGATGTTTGCATTGTTTCGTGGACGACAACGGTTCTATTCTTGATATCCACTTGAGCATTTTCTAAATCTAACCCGTCGATATTCGGGCGTCGTCCAAGAGCCTGCAGGATTGCAGCGGCCGTGACCTGTTTTGGCTGGTCGTGATGCAAAAAATGAACGGTCTTTTTTCCCTCAGGCGATCGAGTTACCCGTTCTAGAGATGTATTGGTATAGATTGTCATGCCCTCTTCTTGAAATTTAGCTTCGACTGGCAGGGCTAAGTCTTTGTCTGCTTGCGACATGATATGTTCGCTACGTTGAATCAAGCTCACCTTGACGCCGATCCTGGAATAAAACTGGGCTAATTCCAATGCTACCGCACCACCGCCCAAGACAATCATGGAATCGGGGGTTTCCCGGAGTTCCAATGCGTCATCGCTCGTGAGATAGCCGGCTTCTTCCAGTCCAGGAATTGGAAGACGGGAGACTACCGATCCCGTGGCAACAATGAAGGCCTTTGCTGAAAGTTGGTGTGGACCGGCTTGTATCAGGGTAGAAGAGAGAAAGTGAGCTTTTTCTTCATAGAGCGTAAATCTTGGGTGTTTCAGGGCCTGAATGCGATAGTCGGTGAATCCCTTGATTAAGTGATTTTTTCGATCAATAATGGCGCTGAGATTCGCTTGCAGGTTTGAGGTGTGCAAACCAAATTCCGGTGCCCGGCGAATCAGTGCGGCAATATCGGAAGAACGGAGAATGGTTTTGGTGGGCATACAGCCGCGTAAAATACAGAGCCCACCAAGCGGTCCGTGGTCAATGATGCCTACATTCGCTCCTTCCGCTTCGGCCGTGCGTGCCGCGGCATAGCCGGCCGAGCCGCCTCCGATAATAATGACATCATGGCTGACGGGCTGCGTGGGCAATTCCGAGAATGGAGTCATGAGGCAAAAGATTGGGATGAAGGGTGGATCATGATGAAGCTATTTCAATCAGGAAAAATTCATGGGTGGTCAGGAGTGATCCTGGTGGTATGTCTGGTTGTAATAAGCGGATGTTTCCCGCAGCCTGTGCCCTTGGCGATTTTGCCGATGGAAGAACCGGAAGCTGCGGAGCTCAACTTGAAAGGAATCGATCAGTACCATGTTGGCGAGTGGGAGGCCGCCCTTGAATTGTTTCAATCTGCGTTGCGGGTCAATTCGTCATTGGTTGAAGCGCATTTTAATGCCGCGCTGGCCTTGCATCAATTAGATCGGCATCAAGAAGCCAAGGAGCATTTTCAACAGGCTGGAAAGTTGGCTCCTGACAACCGATCCATTATCAATTCCACTCTGTATCGCAATCATTTGGGTGTCTCGTCAACTCTTGAGCGACATTTGAGTGGAGGTTATCGATATCAGTAGGAGGAGTCAGAAGGAAGGAGGATATTGCGAAGGATGAGACCCAAGATGTACGGTCGCATTGAATTTCTTATTTTTCTTCTTGCTTCCCGGTTCCTGTAAGTTCTTGGATTTTGTCGATGAGGACTTCTACTTGAAAAGGTTTTTGGATAAAGGCACTGATGGTAGATTGAGTGAAATATTTCATGGCTTCTTCTTCAGCATATCCACTCGAAACGAGAATAGGAACGTGTGGATTCAGACCTCGAATTACTTCGGCTAACTTACCTCCGTCTAAATTTGGCATGGTGAGATCGAGGAAAACAAGCGCAATCTCGTCTTGATGTTGTTCGAAAATGTGAGAACCCGCTTTGCCATCTTGGGCAACCAGGGCATCGAAGCCAATTTCATCTAGGATGAGGGAACAAGCCGTTCTGACCTCTTCTTCGTCATCGACTACGAGTATTTTGGTGGGTGTGGGGTTGATCGATGGTTTCATTGGTAAGGTAACTGAGGGAAAGCGCTGGGTCGAAAGTTTTTTGCTGCTAGGAAACATGAACCAAAACTCTGTCCCGTGTCCGACCTGGCTGCGCACGGCAATGGCGGCTCCATGGCCATGCACGAGCCCCAACAGCGATGCTAACCCTAGCCCACGGCCAGGGAATTTAGTGCTGAAAAAAGGATCAAAGATTTTAGGGATGAATTCTGGCTTTATGCCATTTCCCGTATCTTGAATGTTCAACGACACACATGGGCCCAGAGGAAGATCCCCCAAAATATGATACTGACTGAAATCCTGCGTAGAGGTATCCAGGGTACTCGTATTCACACAGATCGTTCCGCCTTGATCTCCGATGGCTTCTGCAGCGTTTGTCACGATGTTCATGAGCAATTGCCGGAGTTGCGAACGATCTCCATGAATAGCGGGGAGATCGGTTGCCAAATTAAACGTTAACGTAATTCGCTTGGGTATGGTCGATCGCAGGAACGATCGGCTATCTTTCAGGAATTGCTGGAGATCAATCGGTTGAAAAACTAATTGTGTTTGGCCAGCAAAGGTCAGCATTTGGTTTGCCAGTTCTCCCCCACGGAGTCCAGACTTTTCAATAATATGTAAATGATTGCGAGCAGGAGATTCGGGTGAGAGGGATCGCAAGGCTAATCCCGCACGAGCCACAATCGCCATAAGCAAATTGTTGAAGTCGTGGGCAATGCCTCCTGCCAAGACTCCCAAGCTTTCCAGCTTTTGCGCATATTGTCGTTCTGTTTCATGACGCTGTCGTTCTTCCTCAGCTTTTCGGCGTTCAGTCAGATCCCGCAACGAGGTGAGATAGGCAGGCTCATTGTCCCATTCAATCGGCACGACTCTCATTTCAACAGGGGTAGATGGTGTGTGCTGATGCCCAATCGTAATTTCACTAGTTTGCCCTGGAACCATTGGATATCCAAACGGGGAAGCCAAGAGTTCCTCTGCTGTTTGCTGAAAGAGGTGTTCTGCAGCAGGGTTCGTGAAGCGGATGAGACCGTTGGTGCCGACGACGACCAAGCCATCGACTGAAGATTGCAAAATTGTGCTTGATTGACGCTCAAGGGCGTGAAGACGATGCAGGGTGGTCAATTGGTCGATGGCTTGCTGAATATGGCGCCACAAAAATTCTTCCGATAGGGTGTGTTTGATGAAATAATCCTGGACACCAAGCTTGATCGCTTGCGTCGCGATCTCTTCGTTACCCTGCCCTGTGAGGAAAATAACTGGCGTGTCAGATGGTGAGTGCGAGCCCCTAAGTCTCGACAGGAAATCTAATCCTGTCATATCGGGGAGTTGGTAATCTAGGAGAATGCAGTGGGGAGAAATGCGCGCACAGGCCTCCAGGGCTTGTTCTCCAGTTTCCATTTCTTGGATGTCTAGAAGAATGGGGGCCGCATGTTGAATCCATTGAACATACGTGGATCGGTCAGTTGGACTGCCACCAATGATAAAAAGACGGATGCTAGTCAGCTGAGGTTGTGAGCTTTGATGTCGCATATTCAAATCTGACTATTTGAAAAGCAGTCGCATGGATGGGAACCATTATGAAAACTGTTGGCTTGGCTTTCAATGAGGATCAATTCTACTTGAGTGATCTTGCTTCCTTTTGCTCTGAAAGCCCGCAGTAATGTCTCGTTTTCCTAAAGGCGGAAGGTTCGAATGAGTGGCATCATACCCGTGACAAAGACCTGTTTCAATGGGAAATCTTTATATTTGAGAGGAACTATACAGCGGCGATTGCGAGCAGTGAGATGATGAAAGCGAAAGAGAAAAACGAATTGAAGTTTGTCAGGGGTAAGCGTGAAGGCGTGAAAAGTGGAAAATGAGAAGAAAAAAGAAAAGTGAGTAAGATTCAATAGGCCCAGGTTTTCCTGGCCTTATCCTTCTTACTTTTCCCATTACATGTTATGTCTGCACCATGTGTTGTGCGCTTTCATTGGCAGGGAGTGGAGGTGCCAGCCAGTAGCCTTGCATGGCATCGCAGCCATGTTCTTCGAGAAAATCAACTTGCTCCTGTCTTTCCACGCCTTCCGCGATGACTTGTAGTCCCAGGGCTTTTCCAAGAGAAATGATGGCCTCGACAATGGCGGCATCATTGGTGTTGCGGGGAAGTTGTTGGATAAGGCTTTGGTCCAGTTTGATGCCATCTACGGGAAAGGATTTGAGATAGCGCAGTGAAGCATACCCGGCTCCAAAATCATCAATATAGAGATGCACGCCCATGGCCTTGAGTTCGCGTAGGGTTTGGAGTGTCTCTTCTGTTTCGTGGATTAAAAAGGTTTCTGTCAGCTCCAACTTGAGATTCCCTGGATCCAAATGCGAACGTTTGAGAATATCTTGGATGAGGGCTGGTAAATTCCCATGGTGAATTTGTCGAGCCGAAAGGTTGACGGCCACG
>JBFJON010000101.1:0-5975 GCA_041617575.1 Nitrospirales bacterium
AGGTCTTTTAGTCTGGCTTTCTGATTGCAAGTTTGTCCGATGCCCCGTAAAATGACCGTTTCTCTCCTACTTTATTTATTTTCTGAAAGGATCTAGTTGTATGGCGGAGCGAACGTTAGCCATTATTAAGCCTGATGCAGTAGAAAAACATGCGATTGGGGATATTACTCGACGGTATGAAGAAGCCGGATTGCATCCAAGGGCGATTCGTATGATGCGTTTATCGAAAGCCTGTGCGGAGGGCTTTTATGCCGTGCATCGGGAACGCCCATTTTTCAATGATTTGACCACTTATATGTGTTCAGGGCCGGTGGTGGTCCTGGTCTTGGAAGGGAGGGATGCGGTAAAAAAGAATCGCGACCTCATGGGAGCAACCGATCCAAAGAAGGCTGCGCCAGGGACGATTCGCGCAGTGTATGGGGCATCGATTGAAGCAAATGCGGTGCATGGGTCCGATTCGGTAGAAAATGCGCAAATTGAAATTCGCTATTTTTTTGCCGAATCTGAATTAAGCTAGGAGATCTTCATCCTATGTGGATTGCGTTTCAGAGGCAAATACAATGCTGTAACGCGACATTATTGTGTCTGCTGTGTCTTGGAATGCTTGTCGCGTGTGGGCGCACACGACCAGCCCCGTCACCGCCAGTGACCGGATCCTTTCCTCCAGCTATTGAGGCAAGCCCGAGTCAAGCTGAAACCCTGCCGGATTTTCAACAATCTGAGAGTATCCGCAGGATACATGATCGACTTATCCAGGAAGCTCGGCACCATTTTGAAGAAGGTGATTTTCCGCAAGCGATTCGACAATTAACACAATTATTAGGGTTGCATCCCCAAAGCGATCTTGAGGAGGAGGGGCATTGGTGGCTGGGGCAATCGTATGAGCAAATAGGGGATTGGAAGTCCGCTCAACATGAGTATCGTTTTTTAGCTTCCGCGCCAATTGGGCAACGTTATCAATCTCATTCAGCCCAACGACTCAAGGAAATTCAAAGTTTACTTGAACAAACCGAATCGCCGCCGAAGGATACCCAAGCCATTCGGTTTGCCTTGAACCAATTGCCGGGAACTGACGGGTTTGAACAGGGTATAAATAAAATGAAGCAAGATGGGGTCACCACTTTGCTTATTGATCTGGGATGCCTAAGAACGCCATTGAGTAATTCCCCTTCAAAAAGCTCTGAGCAACTTCCGGAAATTGGGCAACTCCAAGCGTCATTGCGGTCTTATGTTGAACAAAGTCATCGTGCTGGGTTGTTGATGTACGTTGGGGTGAACCTTCGCTGTCTGGGTCATTGGTCACCTTCCGAACATCAGGCTTGGCGGGACCGGATGTATCAAGTCGACACCGGGGAATTTCAAACCACTCCATTGTTTGATCTTTTTCATCCGGCCTATCAAGAATTCCTGTCACGTTTTTTGTCGAGACTTTGCAAGGAGGGGGTCGATGGTCTGGTGTTTCTGAATGATCATCCTCTGGGGATTGTTGATGGGGTGACGCAAATTGGGGTGCAGCGGTTCGAAAAACAATTCGGAGTGGCCTTTGACCCATCTCAGATTTTTCATCAGGGATTTGATCCGTTACAGATAGGAAAAACTTCACAAAGACCCTTAGGGCCGGCAGGCTCGAGTGCCGAGCATTCGCTGTTTTGGCGATGGGCCGGTTGGAAGGCTCGTGAACGTTTGACGATTCTTGAAGCTGTGGTTGACCGCCTTCGATCGCAATATCCATCTGTTCAATTTGGTTTAGAATTGCACCCTCATGCCTTAACCGACCCAGTCGGTGCCTTAGTCAAATATGCCGAGGATGCGATGGATGCGACAAGACGCCCCTTTTCATTTTTCTTTGTGCGGCCGGAACTTGATCGACGGTCGACGTTTACGGAACAGGCCGTCATTGAAAAGTTGCGACGTATTTCTACGAAGGCTGTGCTTGATCGATTGCTTCCTGTTGTCGATGACCCACGGCGTGTATGGGTCAGCATGCCGGCGAAGAACGGACAGCGTCTCCTTCCACAAACTGCGGCGAGCGACGTTTCTCCTCTGCGAGATTTTCCTTCTGGCATTGGCGTCGTCCACGATCTTCGTGCGTTTTCGTAATCGTTTGGGAATATATCTTCTGAACCTATTCCAGAAGTGGTCTTGTTGTTTCATTTTCTTCAGCCCAGGTGAACGAGTCGATTACGTATGGACAGAATGAATTCAATTGGGAATATGTAAGGGGCATATCATGGTTTTGAGAAAAAGGGGGTAAGGATGGAACCGCAGGATTTGCGTTATCACAAAGAACACGAATGGATTCGGGTGGATGGCAAAAAGGCGACGTTGGGTATTAGCAACTTTGCTCAAGATGCGTTGGGTGATGTCGTCTTTATTGATCTCCCAAAAGTCGGGGCAAACCTAGCGGCAGAAGCCGAACTGGGCGAAGTTGAGTCGACCAAGGCCACTTCTACCATTTATTCGCCAGTTACTGGCACAGTTGTTCAAGTCAATCAGGAATTGGAAGAGCACCCCGAATTTCTGAATCAAGATCCTTATGGGCGCGGGTGGATTGCCGTGTTGGAATTATCCAATCCCGGTGAAGTGGATGCGCTTATGACCGCCGAGCAGTATGAAGCCTTTTTGACCTCTCAAGAGTAATGTCTTCTCCCAACCACATCATCATTATTGGCGCGGGACCTGGTGGGTATGTGGCCGCCATCCGTGCCGCTCAATTGGGCGCCCGGGTGACGATTGTGGAAGCACAAGCCGTAGGAGGCGTCTGTCTGAATTGGGGATGTATTCCCAGTAAGACGCTATTGAATCTTGTAGATCTTGGGGAGCGTGCTCGGCATTCCGAGGCATGGGGTTTAACGTTTGAAGGACCGATTGGATTTGATCTGAAGCGGATGATGGCTCGGAAAAACGATGTGGTGCAGTCTCTGGTGAATGGGATTTCGACATTATTCAAACAATGGAAGATTCAGCATGTGGTCGGACGTGGGGAGCTGGTGAGTGATCGGCAGGTACGGGTCACCGATGCAGATGGTGCCTCCAGCCTCTTGGAATCCGATGCCATTGTGTTGGCAACCGGATCTTCTTGGCCACAAATACCGCAGTTTCCGATTGATGGTCAACAGGTCATTTCCAGCAAGGAGGCCTTGGAGCTTGTGGAAATTCCTCGAAGTGTCATCATTGTTGGTGGAGGAGTGGAAGGCTGTGAGTTTGCCTGTTTATTCAGTGGACTGGGTAGCCAGGTGTCGTTGGTTGAAATGATGCCCACGGTGCTGTCTATGGAGGATGAGGATACGGTGGCTATCCTGACACGTGAATTCAAAAAACGAAAAGTTCAGTTATACTTGAATGCCACGATCCAGGATTGGAAATCCACCGCTGACGGAATTCAGTCCACGCTCAGTACAGGAGAGTCCGTCATGGCGGACAAGATGCTCATTTCCGTGGGGCGCCGCATGAATTCCGGTGGGTTAGGTTTAGAGGCCGTGGGCGTCAAAACTGGAAGCGGGGAAGAAATTCTGGTCGATGAGCATATGGAGACGTCGGTTCGTGGTGTCTATGCCATTGGAGATGTGACAGGGAAATCCATGCTGGCGCATGTGGCCTCTGCCCAAGGGAAAGTGGCGGTGTCCAATGCGATGGGCACCACTCGGTCGCTCAACTATGACGTGATCCCTGCGGGTATTTTTACCCTTCCAGAAATTGGACGAGTCGGATTGACGGAGCAACAAGCCCGCGAACGTGGAATCCCAATTGCTATTGGCCGATTCCGCTATGGAGGTATTGGCAAAGCGCAGGCCGTCGGAGAAATCACGGGGCAGTTTAAGGTAATCGCGGACAAAGAATCCAAGAAGATAATCGGGGTTCATATTATTGGCGCGCATGCCGCAGATCTCATTCATGAAGGAGCCCTGGCCATGCATGGCGGCTTAACCGTGACGGATGTTGCTGACATGATTCATGCCCACCCCACTTTATCAGAAGGGTTGATGGAAGCTGCTGAAGATATTGAAGGGCTGGCCATTCATCAAGTACGAAAACGATCGTAATGTTGCACAGTATGAAGACAGAAAGTCGATCATGACGTTTTGGGATAAACTTAGGGAAAAACATGCTTGGGGAACATCCCTGCTGCTGAAAAGTGGACTGTTAGGACTTGGGATAGTTGTCGTTCTGTGGGCCGGTTGGCCTAAATCCCAAATTGGTAATCTTGATCATTCTCCAGCACCCATCGTGTTATCAGAGGATAAGCGTATTCAAGAAGTTCAAGATAAGTTGATACCGGCTACTTCCGTTTTCAGAAGTGAATTCTCGAACCCTGCAACCGAAGAGGGAAAAGGGTTAAATCTTCAGCCAGCCCACGTACCACTGTTAGTCCATCTCAATGCGAGTTCTCCAATGGAATTGAAAACCCTTCCTGGCATTGGAATAGTACTAGCCGATCGCATCGTGGCCTATCGATCCACATATGGTGGGTTTCAACACGTAGGCGATTTAGTGAACGTCTCAGGAATTGGAGAGAAGCGGCTCAAACGCCTTGAGCCGTTTGTGACAGTCCAACCGATCGTCGGAGAAATAGGAAGTTAATTCAACGAATCTACCATTACGAAAGTCACTATGACCTCGTCAGAACTTGATCGCCAATTAGAGCTCATTCTTCGAGGAACCGTCGAAGTTATTCAGCTTAATGAGCTGAAAGCGAAGTTATCTGAATCTCTGAAAGAACAGCGGCCGCTGAGGATTAAGACGGGATTTGATCCGACTGCACCGGATTTACATCTTGGTCATACGGTCTTAATTCAGAAGCTCAAGCATTTTCAAGATTTGGGGCATCAGGTCATTTTTCTTATCGGTGATTTTACGGGGATGATCGGGGATCCCAGCGGTGTATCAGAAACTCGGAACGCGTTGACGAAGGAACAGGTGTTGGCTAACGCCAAAACTTATGAACAACAAATTTTCAAGACGTTAAATCCAGAAAAGACACGAATTGAATTTAATAGTCGCTGGATGAGTTCGATGCGGACGGAAGCCATGATCGAATTGTGTTCGCATTATAGTGTGGCGCGGATGTTGGAGCGTGATGATTTTTCGAAACGCTATCGAGATCAAAAAGCGATTAGCATTCATGAATTTCTGTATCCTCTCGTGCAAGGCTATGATTCAGTCGTATTGGAAGCTGATGTGGAGTTAGGCGGTACCGATCAAAAGTTTAATCTCTTAGTTGGACGAGATTTACAGCGCGATTACGGACAAAAACCACAAGTGGTCCTCACGATGCCGTTATTGGAGGGGACCGATGGCGTTCGTAAGATGAGCAAGAGTTTCGGGAACGCAATTGCCTTAGAAGATCATCCCGCAGATATGTATGGAAAATTGATGTCTATCAGTGATGACCTCATGATGCGTTATTATGAGTTGCTCACCGTCACGAATTTAAAGGACGTGAAGCAGCAGCATCCTATGAAAGCAAAAATGGCGTTAGCGGAACAATTGGTGCGGCAATATCATGGTGAAAACGGGGCTGGTGAAGCCAAAGCGGATTTCCAGCAGCGTTTTCAAAAACGAGATTTCCCTGATGAACCGGATGTGCATGTTGTGCTCAAGCCCAAAGACTTTGTGAACCCGAAAGACCCCTCCATCTCGATTGTTGACCTTTTGATGCGGACGGGGTTAGTACCCAGTAAGGGTGAAGCGCGTCGTCTCATTTCTCAACATGCCATTCAAGTGGATGGAGAAAAGATGAGTGACATTAATGGTGTGCTCAACTTCAAGCCTGAACAAAAAATTCCCGTGAAAATAGGCAAACGTAAATTTGCTCTTGTCGAAATGGTAAGTGAGTAACGAGCAACCAATGGCCTTTTCTGGGTGATCCTTGACTCACCTCTGGATCGTATCTAGAATGGCAATTCTAACCTATCTGAGCGGGCGTAGCTCAGTGGTAGAGTCCTTGCTTCCCAAGCAAGTTGTCGTGGGTTCAA
>JBFJON010000102.1:0-5908 GCA_041617575.1 Nitrospirales bacterium
TCAGTAACATTCAACGAAGCGAATCCTAGAAGCTGATGGATGGTAGGAATAATCTGCGTGGTTAGAGAGCGACTGGAATCAGTTTCTAAATAGCCTAGAAGTTCTTGATCCCTAAAGAGCGCCATACTCTGACACGAAGTAGCCGCTTCAAGTGCTAAGACAATCATAGCCCAGACCGACTCCTTGGCTCTTTATCATTTTCATCGCAAAGCATTGTGGCCTTCCACTACACTGCGTTGAGGACAAACTCTTGAAAATTGAGCGTAATCGAGCCTCCCCTTGAACGATGGTCCGTGGCTTTGACCATAAAGGGCAATCGAATGGGTCTTTGCGCTGAAGCAGACGGAGCATCCACAGTCCGATAATCCTCACATTCCACAGATACCACCACTTCATCATACGACCGGCTATATTCAATTAACGTCAATTCTAATGTTTGAGCATCAACCCAGGTGCGAACGCTAAATTCCCCTTGAATGGCGCTTTCTTCAGAGAGAACGTCCTCCATATCAAGGCGATAATGCGTAGTATCTTTCAGGACACGAATCTCTGCGCTTGATAACCCAGCAATTTTTCCCAACACGGCATCAAGCGCTCGAATACTCAATTGCACCGTTTGATCCCATTGCGTTTGAACATGTCCGCCATCGACTTGCCCTGTAATCATTTGGTTCTCAGCAGGAAAATAGAGTTCATAAGAGTTCCCTTCCCGATGAAAATCCATCATAGGCACACCGAGCCTTAAAAACCCTCGTAAATGCACTTGATCAGGGCTGGCATAGGACATCATCCCATTAAACCGTTGAGAGAACGGAATGCCAGAACCGGAAACGGATGCCTGGAATAAACCACGTAGCGTACGGATCGTGGCTTCCTTTTGACGCAACGATTCAAGCACGTAGCGACTTTGATCCTCAGGAACCGGTGAATAGGACCCCTGCAGTAAGGCTGTACAGCCTGTTAGCAAAAGCAATAAGGCAATACACAAGCCTTTGAAAAAGCATGAACTTCGAAGAGGATTGTGCAAAACCATCATGTTATGCCACAGGAGAAGAGACTGCTTCCCACAGATCCCCAATTTCTCGAATACCTAAAACGTCTATTCCTTCAATGGGCTTCCATTGCTCAAAATTCGCTTCAGGCACCACACATCGTGTAAACCCCAATTTCATGGCTTCTCGAATTCGTAGATCAGCATGTTGCACGGGTCGAACCTCTCCACCTAATCCGACCTCACCCATGACAACAAGCCGAGAATCCAATCCTGTCTCGCGAAAACTGGACAATACGGCACAGACAATCCCCATATCCACCGTCGGTTCATCGATCCGCAATCCCCCGACGACATTGATATAGACATCATGCCCCGTGAAATGAAGCCCTAACCGCTTTTCCATCACGGCTAATAATAAGGATACACGATTCCCCTCAACCCCCTTGGCCATCCGTTTGGGTATGGGGTAGCTGGTTTCAGATACGAGGGCTTGTAATTCCACCAATAATGGACGTGACCCTTCCACGCTAGAGACGACGACAGATCCGGCACTTGTCCCGATTCGCCCGGTCAAAAACATGGTTGAAGGGTTATCGACCTCGATGAGGCCTTCATCCTTCATTTCAAACACGCCGATCTCATTAGTTGGTCCAAACCGATTCTTGACCGCGCGTAAGATGCGATAGCTTTGGCCTTTATCGCCCTCAAAATACAACACCGTATCCACAATATGCTCCAATAAGCGTGGCCCCGCAATTACGCCTTCTTTCGTCACATGCCCAATAATAAAAACCGGCACATTCGTTCGTTTGGCAAACCACATGAGTCGACAGCCAACTTCCTGGACCTGACTGACGCTACCAGGGGCAGAAGTCAGTTCACTGGTAAAAACGGTTTGTATAGAATCCACTACCATCACGCGAGGGTTTACGGTTTCAGCCACGTGAAAAATTTCTTCGAGTGACGTGGCCGCCACGACATAGAGATTGGGAGAATGAATGCCTAAACGGTCGGCTCGCATTTTAATTTGTTGTGGCGACTCTTCACCCGAGACATACAACCCGACTTCACCGGTCTTTTCCAACGAATTGAGGGTTTGAAGTAATAAGGTGGTCTTCCCGATGCCTGGATCTCCACCGATTAACACCACCGACCCAGGCACGACACCCCCGCCCAGGACCCGATTCAATTCTTCAATCCCAGACTGAAGGCGAAATTCCTGTGTCTGAGTAATGGCCCCGATAGGCACAGCCTCAGGTATCCCCTCCGACACTGTGCGTTGCTTCATGACCGAAGCATCTCGTTCAACTTCCTCTCGCAAGGAGTTCCATTGGGCACATTCAGGACATCGGCCGCTCCAGCGAATACCCTGGTAGCCACATTCCTGACACACAAATCGCGTTTTAGGTCGTGCGGCTTTCATAAATGGTTTCTGTATCTTAACGATACCCGTGCTTAAAGATGTCGTCGAATCCGGGACCAATCATTCAGAATGATGGCTCGCCGTGGGAACCGTTCATCTGTGTCGGGACGAGGTAAAATGATGGCTTGCAAACGGTTTTTGACCAACGCATCCGCAAAGTCCGCCGTTTGTCCAATTCCGCCGCTGATGTTTTCCCACCCTTCTTCCTTTAACGTCACTAACAAATCATTTACAGACCTGGCGGTTTGGGGAAGAATCCTAATCATACCTGGAGGAAACTGCTGCCTGCGAAGCCAGGACTGAATGGCTTCAAGGCGCCCTTTACCCGTTTGATCCACATACACCAGATTATAATAAAACTTAGACAACTTGCTTAATTCAGCAGGTGCGGCAGCATGGGGTTCACCAAGAATCAATCCAGGATCCGGAAAGAGCTCAGGCGGTGGGGGCTCGCTTGTAAGCTCTCCTTCTACCAGCACGGCCAAATCAATCAGTAAAATAGGGCGCCGACGCTCCCAGGACAATAGGACACCGCGTCCCTCAACCACCTCTGCCTTGGCCGCTGTCGCCCACCTCACGCGCAACTCTAGATTCCCACGCATTTGCGGAGCAAACTCCAACCGAGCCCAACCCTGAGAATCGGTCGTGACCTTTCCAAGCACACGACCTTGAAGAAAGAATTCCAACGGTTCTTCAGGTATTCCTTGATCACCTTCTGGCCGATGCTCAGTCAGGCGTGCTTGTAATTGCACAGGCCTACTTGGAAACGTCAGTGCATCAGTGACATAGAGTTCAACAGATCGTTCCTCAGAACCGACCACTGCTGACAGCGGCACATACAGACCAGCAAGAGCACTAATAACGAAAAACCATTTACCTATTCGCTTCATGCACCTTACATTTCCTCTTCCTTAACCCAAAGGTTAAAAGAGCCCCCTGCCTCGCTTCCCAAAGGAAAACGCATCGACCCCCGCAAAAATGGCAAACTGAATATAAATCAACCAGCCCATTGGCCAGAAAAATTTTGAAATGACAATCATCAATAGGGCGCAGATGAGAAACACGGTTCCCCGTTTTACTCCCAAATACCAATGACCCATTCCGGGCAAAATGGAGAGAAACGCCGCCCCTATTCCATTGAGCGTTTTTTCGCGTTCATTCATCAGAACCCGCCCCTTGCTTGCTACGTTCCGTAGGACGCAACCGTTGCAAACCATACCATGCCCAAAAATGGAGGGCTAGAGATGATAAGATTCACCGCGAAATAATGACACGTGATACGCGTAAAGCACGAGGAAAGAGGAACCTATGGGGTAGGATGAGGAACTACCCAAGCTTTCGCTTACGCAGTTCTTCTTCGTAGGTTTTACGATAGAGAATGTCCCATTCCTGCGAACCTTCGGGAATAGGACGAGAATAGGATTCCAAGCGGTGTCGAACCTTTTCCTCTAGCTCTTCTTCGACTTTCATATGTTCAGCAATGACCCGTTTGACTTCGCGAAGCGCCTGGGCCTGATCCCCCACCATAGTAGTCTGCGGGATCTGCTTAACACTTTCCAGGATGACATGGGCTAAATGCATCTGCTTTTCATCACTGAGGGAAGGAGCCATAATGAGTCTCTAACCTAAAGAATCAGATTGATTCTCTGCACGATACTATAAAATGAGTCCACGTTCTTTAATAAGTTTTTGTTTCACCATTGAAAACATCTTTTGATAGTCGGCTCGCCCTGCAGCGAACTCTTGGTCAAATTGCTTGAGTAATTCCCGAACATCCGCGTTGAGCCGGTCTTCCACTTGCAATTCTGTGGTAATGGCAGTTTCCAATTGCTGAACGACAAGATCTGTCTTCCCCTGAATTTGCAAAAGTCCCTGAGCTTCCAAACGCTCTACCACGGCTGCGGCCATTTGATGAATACGAATGGTATTGAGTCGCATCAAGTTCCTTCAGAAAATAATTCTACCCTCATGGTCGTTGCATCCACGGCCTGTTGTAGGACTTTCGCATCGCCCTCTACTTTTCCAATAACATTCACCCGATCAGCCGGAACGGGATCCTCTCCCAAGCTCATGGGCGTTCGTCCAAAAAACACGGCAAACATTTCCCCCATGCCCCAAAGAGCCACGTCTCCAACTTTGACTTGATTTTTAGCTGTTTCTCGATAATCTTTCACGCCCGGCACTTTGCAATAAAATTCTTCCCCCCATTGATTCACTGGGGCATTGATGGGAAGGGCATCAAGAACCGCTTGTGCGGTTCGATTTGGCTTTAATTCAGCTATCACCTGAATGCCCCCAATAGTAATTTTGATCTTTTGTGCACGAAATTCCATAGATTCTCTCTTCTCATTTGCCAGAGAGGATATGATGAAGGACAGCCGAATGTAGCTTGTCCTCTTGATGAAATCAAGGCTAGAATGAACTGTCTTCTAACATCTTTATGTTGCATTCGACCTTCATCTTTTTACAAGGTATAGGGGAATCCACCGAACGCCGTCTCTGGGAGGCTGGGATTACTAGTTGGGAGATCTTTCTTCAGAATGCCACGATTCCTCATATTTCTGCTTCTCGCAAAACACTGTATGATGCGATTCTGGAAGAAGCCAGCGACCAATGGCACCAACATAATTCCCGGTATTTCGCAAAGACGTTGAAATCCAGGGACCACTGGCGATTGTATCCGCATTTTCGCTCCAATACGGCATTTTTGGACATTGAAACCAATGGACTCCCTTCCCCCCATGGTGGAATTACGGTTGTGGGAATTTTCGGTCGAGGACACATGACCACGCTTATTCAAGGAGAGAGTCTGTCGGAAAGTCGATTAGAGGATGAACTGGCGTCATACGATTTATTGGTCACATTCTTCGGATCAGGGTTTGATCTGCCATTTCTAAAAACTACCTACCCGCACCTCATGCTTGATCATCCTCATCTGGACTTGTGTTTTGCCGCCAGAAGACTCGGACTCAAAGGTGGATTAAAATCAATTGAACACGAAATAGGATGTCATCGGACCGCATCCCTAGAAGGCTTAACCGGATGGGACGCTGTTCGCTTATGGGAAGAATGGCAGGACGGGAATACTGCCTCGAGAGATTTATTAATTGAGTACAACGAAGCCGACTGCAAAAACTTAGAACCTTTGGCAGATTTGATCTGCGATCGGATGGTCCGGGAATATGGTCCACCTGAAACAGTCGCTTTTGCATCATGAGCAATCCACCGCCACAAAAATGGGTGGGCGTGGGACTCACCGATATCGGTCGAGTCCGCAAGCTTAACCAAGACGCCTTTTCTCTGGATAATGTTCGTCAACTTTGGGTGTTGGCCGATGGCATGGGTGGGCATGCGGGTGGCGAGATTGCCAGCCATATTGCGGTCGATACCATTCCCCAGGAATTCCAGCGGCTGCTGGATGCCGAATCTTCCACGTTCCCGGCCGCCGCGACCCTTGAAAAATTGTTAAGCCAGGCCATCGAAACGGCCAA
>JBFJON010000103.1:0-5880 GCA_041617575.1 Nitrospirales bacterium
CCAGCGATTCTGAAACTTCGGAATAAAGCAAGGGCGGCAACCGAAAAGGCTCCCTTGCTGCCTAGTGTGTGACATTCCCATCTCAAGATACCAGTATGGGACCAACGGATTTTTTCGAGACATCTGCCTGGGCATGTGGATTCCGGCGAATCGCCGGGCTTGATGAAGCTGGCCGCGGGCCCTTAGCCGGGCCGGTTATCGCTGCCGTCGTCATTCTTCCTCGACGTTTGTTTTTCGATGGTCTGGATGACTCTAAACTCCTTTCCGAAAACCAACGCAATACTCTCTTTACAGCCATCACGAGCCAAGCTCGAGCTTGGGGCATTGGAGCGGCCTCTGAGCAAGAAATAGACGAGTTGAATATTTTAGGTGCTACGCGATTGGCGGGGTATCGAGCCTTCAACAATATCGCCTCCCCGCCGGATTATCTGCTTCTTGATGCCCTCCACCTGCCTACCGTATGCGTTCGTCAACGTTCTGTGATCAAAGGGGATCAACTCTCCATCTCGATTGCCGCGGCTTCCATTCTGGCCAAAGTCTCTCGTGACCGCATAATGCATACCTATCATGAGCAATATCCTGACTACCAGTTTCATATCCACAAGGGCTATCCAACCCCCGAGCATCTGAAACGATTACAACAGTTTGGCCCCTGTCCTGGACATCGGAGAAGCTTTCGTCCCGTTCAGGCCTGCCTCGATGCGTGAAACACTCCATGCTCTCGTCATCGAAAGCTTTTGGTCAATCGGCTGAGGACAGGGCTGAACAGATGCTTCGAAAAAAAGGGTATCGTATTCTTGAGAGAAACTTTCGCGTAGCCGGAGGAGAATTGGATCTGATCGCAGACGACCAAGGCATTCTAGTCTTCATTGAAGTCAAAGCCCGACGAGGCCAGCATTTCGGGGGTGCGCCTTACGCCATCACCACTCGGAAAAAACAGCAGATCATCAAATTGGCCTCCTGCTATCTTTCTCAACATGAGTTAACCAACCAACATTGCCGGTTTGACGCAATCCTCGTTGTTGGCACCAACGATCATTCGCTTCAATTAACTCACATCGAACAGGCATTTGAGGTATCCAGTTCCGCCTGGCAATGGTAAATTAAGAGAACGTGCTTCGATATCAGACTGCAAGTCTGATCTGTTCGTTCACCGACTGCTCGTTTTCGTTGAGATTACTAGTAGGCAGATAGTTAATTCCCCTTCAAAATCTGCGGAATCGTATGATTCAGTTATTTCATGTCACGAAATATTTTGAAGGCTGCCTCGCTCTTTCCGATATCTCCCTTCGAATCGAAAAAGGCGAATGCGTCTTACTCACAGGGTCAAGCGGAGCTGGCAAAACCACGTTACTTAAACTTATCTTCGGATCGGAGCACCCGGATGATGGGCAAATTCTTGTTCAAAATCGAAATATTGCCAGACTTCGTCGAGCCGACGTGCCTTATCACCGCCGCACGATGGGCTTTGTCCTGCAAGACTTTAAACTGCTGCCACAACGAACCGTCTTTGAAAATGTGTCTCTCCCCCTTATCATTCGGGGCTTGTCTGCATTTGAATCCAGGCGAAAAGTTATTGAAGCGCTGCGTGCCGTCGGGATGGAACATAAACAAACGACACTTGCCTCAGTGCTCTCGGCCGGGGAACAACAGCGTGCCTGTATCGCCCGATCTATTGTGAATAGCCCCATCATCTTGTTAGCCGACGAACCAACAGGAAACTTAGATCCTCAACTCACCACGGAAATTGCTGAATTATTCAAAAAAATCAATGCGCGTGGCACCACGGTGCTGATGGCCACACATAATCGCCAGGTCGTGGAACAATTGAATGGAAGGATTTTGCGGCTTGACTGTGGGCATCTTGTATCCGATCAAGGAGCCTACGCATGAAACGCTTATGGTATTTTTTCAGAGAAGCGTTTATGAGTCTCCGGACGCATCAAGCCAGCACCATGATTGGCATCGTCACCACGGCCTTCACCCTCACCAGCTTTGGGACGTTTCTGCTTCTTTACCACAATGTGCATAATCTGATCGGACGGGTCCAACATAACATTCAAATCATTGTCTATCCCAACGATGCCATCGAACCCCACATGCTTCAAGACCTGAAAAAAGCCATTCAAGCTGACCCCGCCATCGACTCCCTTACCATGATTTCTAAAGAAGAGGCCTTGAAGGACTTTAAGCACCAGTTTCCAGAGGAAGCCTATCTGTTGGATGGGTTGGGGAAAAGTCCGTTTCCTGCCTCTCTCGTCCTGAATTTGGCTGAAACCATCCCTTCTACCGATGCGATATCCAACCTCGTCAATCGCTTACAACAGAATCCCAATGTCGAACGAGTCCGGTATAATCGGGATTGGGTCGAACGCTTGACACTCGTCATCACGTATATGGAAGTTGGGGCATTGATCGTTGGCGGGGCCTTAGCCTTGGCCTCTATCACCATTATCGCCAACACCGTGCAGCTCGCTTTTTACACCCGCCAAGATGCCATTGAAATCTTGCGGTTAATTGGAGGAACCAATCTCTTCATCAGTATCCCCTATCTCATAGAAGGGGCTATTATTGGAGGACTAGGAGGCGGGATCGCCTTAGGCTTCCTGCGTGCCGGATTCGAATTTTTCAAACATAAAACCCACATGCTGAATGTTATTGGAGGCTTTTCGTCTGTGATTGAATTTTTCCCTTTTTCCCTCTCCCTTCTCATCATTCTCGGGGGAATCGTATTAGGATGCTTAGGGACCTTAACCAGCATGTACGGATGGATGCGATTTCGGTTATGACCGGCTGGCGAAAACTCCTCATGACTGCCACGTGTCTTCCTGTGCTGAGCCTGTTATTCGCTATCCAACTTGGATCTGGGGCTGAACCCTCTACTATCAAAGACGAAATAACTCAGGAACGCGGACGTCTGGAAGAATTAAAGAAAAAAATCGCCGAAACCAAGAAGAAAGCCACCAAAGCCGAAAAACAACACGGATCCGTCCTAAAAAACATTGAGAAACTTGATCAGCAGCTCTACCGAAAAAAGAAGGAACGTGCCCGCATCGACGCACAAATTAAGGAGAAAGACCAGGAATTAGCCAACCTCAGCATCAACATTGCGCATCATGAAAAAAACGTCCAGACTCATCGGGATGCCGTTACCGCACGACTTCGGTTATTATATATGGAAGGCCGCACAGGCTATCTCAAAACACTGTTTACAGCCGAAACATTCGCTGATGCCACCAAGCGCATGGATTATATCGGTTGGATCGCTCAACAAGAGGATACACTTGTCCGACAATTTCAAGAAGATCTCACCAAGCTTCAACTTCTTAGGGATCAACAAGCCCATGCTCGAGAGACCTTGCTTGCCTTACAAGGGGAAACCCACCATACCATTAAAGAAATTTCCGGGCTGAAACGAAAGAAACGCACAGTGCTGGTCAGTCTCTCAAAAGAAAAAAGTACGCATGAACGCACTGTGGAAGATCTTCAACGATCCGCAGAACAAGTCGACAGCTTTCTTAAAGCCTTAGACCAACGATTTCGATTAGCCCAGTCGAAGTTACGAAAAACGCCAGCCAAGCTGCCCTCTCTTGGCTCATTCCTATGGCCAGCAAAAGGGAAAGTGGTATCTTTCTTTGGGCGGCAAAAGCATCCCACGTTCGACACCTATGTCAACAAAAAGGGAATTGAAATTGAAGCACGGGAAGGGAGCCCCATCCGTTCTGTTTCTGCCGGCAAGGTCGTGTATGCAGATTGGCTGAAAGGATACGGGCTGGTCGTCATCGTGGATCATACCAATGGATTTTACTCACTCTATGCACATGCCTCTAAACTGTTAGTGGCCGAAGGAAATGCCGTGACCATGGGCCAAATGATCGGACATACCGGTGAAACAGGTGTGACCGAGGACGATACCCTGTATTTTGAATTACGAAAAGGCACCACGCCTATCGATCCGCTCAAATGGCTGGCCAAGCGATAATCGATTAACTGAAAAAAGGAACCCTACATGTCACAACAACGATTTTCGACTATCCTGATTTCTGGTCTCATGTTGACCGCCATCCTCTTTGTCGGAATTTTCATCGGGAAAGGAGGCGACCGGCCAGGATATGCCAGTGAATCGTATGAGGAATTACAGGTGTTTGCTGAAGTACTCTCTCAAGTCCAAAAACATTATGTCGAGGAAACCAAAACCAAGGATTTGGTGCAAAGCGCCCTGCGAGGTATGCTGGCCGGACTTGATCCCCATTCCTCCTTCATGACCACTGACATGTTTAAGGAAATGCAAGTAGAAACAAGAGGAGAATTTGGGGGGCTCGGTATCCAAATCGGCATTAAAGATAATCGACTCACGGTGATTGCTCCGATTGAAGATACGCCCGCCTTTGCCGCAGGCATTGAGTCCGGTGACACCATTATCCAAGTCGACGAGACTCCGACCAAAGATTTAACGCTGATGGAGGCCGTTCAGCATATGCGGGGCCCACGAGGGACATCCGTGAAATTGACAGTCATCCGTGAAGGTCTGGAGGAACCGTTAGTCTTCACCATTACCCGAGATATCATCAAAATTCAAAGTGTGCGGTCAAAACTCTTGGAAGGAAACGTGGGCTATGTGCGACTCAGTCAATTTCAGGAAGCTTCTGCTGAAGATCTAACCAAAGCATTAGAAAATTTTACCGACAAAAATATTCAAGGCTTGATCCTGGATCTACGGAACAATCCTGGTGGCTTGCTGACCGCAGCCGTCGGGGTCTCCGAACAATTTTTGGAAGCCGGCCGCCTGGTTGTCTCTATCCAAGGGCGTAATGAAAAAAAGATTGAATACCGAGCTGGCGCGAACAGCAAACATTATGAATATCCCATGATCGTGCTCATTAACCATGGCTCTGCCAGTGCTTCAGAAATCGTGGCCGCAGCCATGCAAGACTGGGGAAAAGCCGTCGTCATCGGTACAACCAGCTTTGGAAAAGGTTCCGTACAAACAATCCTCCCGCTTTCCGACGGCTCCGGGCTGCGCTTAACGACAGCGAAGTATTATACGCCAAAAGATAAATCTATCCATTCCATTGGGGTTCAACCAGACATCATTATTGACCCTAAGGCAATCCAGGCGGTAAAACGGGATACGGCTGAAGGGAAAAAAGGCGAGAAAAACTCAAACACCACTGCGGCTAATACCCCGAAAACCGAGACTAAGGAACCTGCAACACCAGCAGACCCCAATGCACCTCAACCAGTCCCACCGGAGGACGTGCAATTACTCAAGGCCGTAGAAATGTTGAAATCCTGGAAAGTCTTTAAACAACTTCGACCGGCAGCTTGAACAGAGAGAAGTGAAAGGGAAAATGTGAGAAGTCGGAAAACAGAGTGATTGAATCCTCCAACTCCTTACTTTTTCCTTTTCACATGTAATTTCTCGCTAGATGTTCAGCACAATTGCCGTGTTCGTTTTCGTAATCCCATCCACGCCGCGAATGCGAACCATGATTAAGTCGTTCAATTCCTCTAACGTTTCCGCTTCGACCTGCGCAATCAAATCATAAGGACCCGTCACAGGGAAGACAGCTTTTATCCCTTCAATCCGTGTCAAGGTCTTATAGGCACTTTTAGTATGATTGCCTGTCGTATCAATTAGCACAAATGCCGAAATAGCCATAAGATATTGATCCCTCCTAATTGAAAGTCTATTTGCTATGACCCGATTTCATGATGAAATAATTGTTTTGCAACATGTTCCGTTCGGTCATTATGACTCCTGACAAATCCCTCGTATACTCCGAATAGCTTCCAGAATCTCTTCACTTCGTGCCCCTAACCCTGGAAGCGTCTGCAGAAGATGCGATTGCGCCAGCGCCTCCAAATCCTCCCATGTCC
>JBFJON010000104.1:0-5854 GCA_041617575.1 Nitrospirales bacterium
GACGCATTATTGCTCTGTAGGAAATCAACCGCATTTGGATCTTGTCGCGATGGAAGGGAACAGGCTTTCGTTTTCCTTATCTTCTGAGGACACGGCCCACTTTGCCGATGAAGGGCATATGCATGACCTCACCATCACGGTGAGTGATTCCGATCATTTGCAGCAGGCCTGGTCCTTTTTTGAAAAGGGTCAACATGGTGGGACAACGACGTTCGATTTAACGCGCATTCAGTAAACGGTAATATTGCCATGCACCCTATTGCTGAAAAAATTCAAAGCCGATTTCCGGAAGGGTTTCTCTCCTCAAACGAATGGCGCGGGGATCTGGCGATTACCGTCAAACGCGAAGCCTTGCATGAAGTCTGTGCCTATATTCGTACGGACCCTGAACTGGATTATGATTATATGGTGCATGTCAGTTCGGTGGATTGGCCGGATGAAGCTGAACGGTTTGAAGTGGTGTATGAAGTCTATTCCATTCGGAAGCGGCATCGTATCCGCATTAAAACCCGCGTGCCGGAACATGATTGTCGGGTTGACTCGATGACCGACCTTTGGATGGGTGCAGATTTTATGGAACGAGAAGTGTTCGACATGATGGGGATTCGGTTCAACCATCATCCCGACCTTCGCCGCATTCTCTTACCTGACGACTATACTGAAGGCTATCCCCTGCGTAAGGATTTTCCGGTTCAAGGTAAAGGCTGGCGGGATACCTTTGATTTTTTAAACGACCCGAATTAGCGGATAACCATTCTCGATCATTATGAAACTCGAAGATCAACGCACGACGGTCTATAAAGTCGATCCGAATCATCCGGAGACCCAAGACCTCCCGACACTACGGACCGAAGAACTACTCCTGAACATGGGGCCACAACACCCCAGCACTCATGGAGTGTTAAAAGTTATCCTGGAGCTGGAAGGCGAACGCCTGCTGAAATCTACGCCTGTTTTGGGCTTTCTCCATCGAGGGGTCGAAAAACTAGCTGAAGGCGGCACCTACCATCAGTTCATCCCGCATACGGATCGTTTGGACTACGTCTGCGCGATGTACAACAATTTTGCCTATTGCCGTGCCGTAGAAAAACTCATGGATATCACGGTTCCCGAACGAGCCGAATATCTCCGCACCCTTGTCGCTGAAGTGCAACGGATCATCGGGCACTTGTTTTGGCTAGGAACTCAGGCATTAGACATCGGAGCTATGACCGTCTTCTTTTATACCTTCAGAGATCGGGAAATTTTACTGGATTGGTTCGACGAACTCTGCGGAGCACGCCTCACCACCAGCTGGTATCGCATCGGTGGAGTTGAGCGGGATTTCAACGATTCGTTGACGGATAAGGTTAAAAGGTTTTTAGATTATTTTCCGCCTAAGATTGACGAATATGTGGTGTTTCTCGAAAAGAATCGGATCTGGCTGGCACGGACTCGGGGCGTGGCCGTCATTTCCGCTGAAGATGCCCTGAGTTTTGGATTAAGCGGTCCAACCTTACGTGGGTCTGGTGTCGATTATGATCTTCGCAAATACGAGCCTTATAGCGCTTACCCATGGTGCGAGTTCAGCATTCCGGTTGGCAAGAATGGCGATACCTACGATCGATATTGGATTCGCATTGAAGAATTTCGTGAAAGCATCAAGATCATCAAGCAATGTTTAGAACAAATGGAACCAGGGCCCATCATGGCAGATGTACCCAGCGTAACCCTGCCGCCTAAAGACCGCGTCTTCACCAATCTGGAATCCATGATTCAGCAGTTTAAATTATTTTCTCAAGGCTTTGATGCGCCAGCTGGAGAAATTTATTGCGGAACTGAGGCACATAAAGGAGAGCTGGGATTCTATATTGTCAGTACCGGAGGCGGGAATCCTTACCGCCTGAAAATCCGAGCCCCGTCCTTCATCCATATGGGTGCCTTTGATTACATGTCAAAAGGCTATATGATCGCTGATGCGGTCACCATTTTTGGAACCTACGATATCGTCATGGGGGAATGCGATCGATGAAGCTCTTTCTTCCCTTTGGAAAGCCATGGTCGAACCCTTCGGGATGCAGTAGGCAAGGATTGAGGTGGGGTGGAAGTACTGAAAATCTCAATCTCCCAAATGAGAGAAATTGCCCTGCACTGGCATTGTAGGAGTGAGGAAAGTATATGGGCTTAAAACCAGTCACATCACCTGAGGTCGAAGCAAAGACCATTGAATTGACGCTAGACGGGGAAACCGTTCAGGCCAAAGAAGGCGTCTCGCTCTACGACGTAGTATCTAGCACCGGCAAGATTGTTCCAGCGATGTGTTACCACTACACCTTCGACCCCTTTGGCTCATGCGGAATGTGCCTGGTGATGCAGGAAGGGAAAAAAGCGCCTGTTCGTTCGTGTACTGCGAAAGCGGCGGCCGGAATGGTGATTCGAACCGAAGGCGAAGATTTATTTTTGGCCCGGAAAAAGGGCGTTGAAAAACATTTATCAGTCCATCCCTTGGACTGCCCGGTTTGCGATGCCGACGGTCATTGCGAACTGCAAGACATGGCATTTGAGCATGGCGTGACCAATCTGGCCAACGCAAAGCAAAAGAATATTCCAGAAGATACGCGCAGCTTGGTGTTGGACTTCAACATGAACCGCTGCATCGCCTGTGGCGAATGCATCAACATCTGCAAAGATGTGCTACGCATCGATGCGCTGCAGTTCATTAAAAAAGACGGATTCACTCAAGTGGTTGCCAAAGGCGATCAAGCTTTGGACTGTGAATTCTGCGGCGATTGTTTAGCGGTCTGCCCCGTAGGCGCCATTACCAATAAATTTTCCAAGTACGCGTACAAACCCTGGCAGCTCAAAAAGACCACTACTACCTGCAATTATTGTGGTGATGGCTGTCAAATCTACGTGGAAACCAAAGATACGGAAGTCGTCCGTGTCACCTCACCCCTCTCCTGGAAAAATAAGTGGGGCGATCGAAGCGATACCGTCAATGGTCATGACGGAATCTGTGTTCGGGGACGATTTGGCTTTCAATTTATTGATAGTCCCTCCCGACTGAAAGAACCATTGGTCCGGACTGAGGCTGGGCTCCAGCCGACTCCGTGGATTGATGCATTGGAGACAGCAGCCAGCCAATTGGGTGCCATCAAAGCCCAACACGGACCTCAAGCCATTGCTGGGCTGATTACCGCACGATGCACGAACGAAGATTTGTATGTCTTCCAAAAATTCATGCGCACGGTGATCGGCACCAACCAGCTTGATAGCAGCGCGAGATACGGACATCTCAATTTTGTTTATGCCATGAATCGGGGACTGGGGATTCATCGCATGATGAACACCTCAGAAGAAATCAACAAAGCCAAAGCTTTCCTGATCGTCGGAGCCAATATTACGGAAACCAACCCTGTGGCCAGCCTACGGGTCAAATCCGCGATCAGTTTGTATAAAGCCCAAACCATTGTGGTGGATTCCGTCCAAACCAATTTGGCCAAACTCGGATCGCATCCTATTATGGTGAATCCAGGAACGGAAGGGCTCTATATTCAGGGGCTGGTCAAATCCGTGGTTCTTCAAGATTTAATCGATGAGGAAGCCACCAATGCCTATCCCGAGGCATTTACTGCGTTAAAGCAGGCTACCGAATCCTATTCCTTGGAAGATGTGTCTCAACAAACCGGCGCGGATGTTGGGCAAATTCATGAGACTGCCCGAATTTTCGCAGAAGCCCCTCGGTCTATCATCATTTGTGGTGAAGGGATTCTCCGGCAAGCCAATGGCTATCAGCATATGCTGCAACTGATTGACCTGGCTTGGGTCACCGGCAAATTAGGGAAAAAAGGATGCGGGATTAACAGCTTTACCGAAGAAGCCAACGAACAGGGTGCGGTAGATATGGGCGTCACACCGGAATTTTTGCCTGGGGCAGTTTCCTTTACCGATTCTCAATTCCGTGACACATTCAACCAAGCCTGGGGCACCAGCCTTCCCGAGGTCCAACAAGGTGCCCATCTGATTGACATTCTGGATCGCTGCCGAATAGGCGAAATCAAAGCGTTATATGTGGTAGGGGAAAATCCACTAGAAACCTTGCCGGCTTCCTTCGATGTCAAAGGGGCATTGGAGAAATTGGAAGCTCTCATATGTCAGGACCCGTTCCTTACGGAAACCGCCAAACTGGCACATGTCGTCTTCCCTGCTTCAACCTTTGCGGAAAAGGACGGCACAGTGACGAATCAAGAAGGGAAGGTGCAATACCTTCGTCCCGCTTTGGACTCGCTGGGTGAGAGTACGTTGGATTGGCACATCATGGTTGGGATGGCGAACCTCCTTGGATCACCGATGGATTACGAAACGACCCAAGATATCCAACAAGAAATTCGCAAGATTCTCCCTGGATATTACAACTTGGGAAAGGCTCCAAAGGTGGAGCCGGACCCCTCCAATTATTTTTCGAACGGCTATGCCCAAAATGTCGGCACCCGATATTCAATAAATGAAAAAGGAAGAGCCCATCGACCTTTCGGTCTGCGCATGACTCAACTGATTTATCATTCCGGAAAGCTTTCCACTCAAGCCTCTGGCCTGATGGAGATTTCGCCCAACAGGAAGAACCTATGGATGGGGTCAGAAGATCTAAAAAATCTGGGACTCACCACTGGCGATCGCATTCGTTTGACCTCTGACCAGGGCACCTTGGAAATGACTGTGGCAGAGGACACTTCGTTGATGCCGGGCACCTGTATGGTGCCTGAACATTTCAATGATCCTCCCGTGAAGGATCTTATGCCACTTCAAATCGATCCCATCACGGGAGTCCCTTATTTCAAATTAGCCTACGTGACGATTGAAAAAGTCTGACCAGAAAAATATGATCCTATCCTATGAGTAACGAAACCACCACAAAAAAGTTTTTCGATGCGGTATTGTTCCGGGAAATTTGGAATGCGATGAAGGTGACGCTCAAGCACCTTCTACATCGGCCCATCACCTTCCAATACCCAAGGGAAAAACGGACGATCCCTGATGCTCATCGTGGGGCCTTATGCCTTTTACGCTATGAAGATGGCACAGAACGCTGTGTGGGGTGTGACCTCTGTGAAGCCGCCTGTCCTTCTCGCTGTATTAAAGTCATCAGTGAGGAAGATAAATCACTACCCCTGCAACGCTATGCCAGCGAATTTTTTATCGATATCACAAAATGCGTGTTCTGCGGATATTGCGTGGAAGCTTGTCCCGTCAACGCCTTAGCTATGACCAAGGTATATGAATTTTCCACCCATGATAAACGCACACTCATGTTCGACAAGGATCGCTTGTATCAAATTGGAGAACGGCATTTGGATGATGCCAAAAAATATTTATATGCGCATAACCAAGAGAAGGAAGGTGAGGAAAGTCAGGCCTACCGTTATCACTTTCCTGTCCCGATCCAAAACGACCAGAATCCCTAAAACCAATCCATGATTTGGCTTCTTTTCATTTACTTCGCCACGGTGAGTGTCGTGGCAGGGGTCCTTACTGTGGCCCTCCGCAATGCCGTGCATTGCGCAATGGCTCTCCTTACACTCCTCTTCCATATCGCTGGGCTATTCGTGATGCTCAATGCCGAATTTTTGGCCGCGGTGCAAATTATCGTCTATGCAGGGGCGATTTTGATTTTGTACCTTTTCGTGTTGATGTTGATGAATTTAAAAACGGAAGAGCAGCACCTGCATAAGAAGCATTCCTATTTATTATTTGCAGGCATGGGGCTGCTTGCCGAGTTACTCATTCTCTTATTGCTCTCGCCCTTTGGCGGAAGGATAGGACCGGCCACACCGAAAGTGATTTTGGAAACCGGCCCGAGCCATGCGGTGGGCATCAC
>JBFJON010000105.1:0-5827 GCA_041617575.1 Nitrospirales bacterium
ATTTTTTAATAACGATTCGTTAGCATAGCGGATGGCATCGCTTTGATCTCGTTGTGCACGTCGCTTGTAATTCTCAAACTCAGCTGCCAGTCGCATGTATTTATCCTGATAAATCTGAAGTTCTTCCTGAGCCTTTTTTTCATGAGAATCAGCTGAAGAAGACTCCGATACCTTATCTTGTGGTAAGAGGGCAGCTTCAGAAAGGGATTCCTCTAGTTTGTTCTCATCAGATGTCGATGTGGTATGGCTTTCTTCAGAAAATAAAGTCATAGCTCTCATTTCATGAGTGTGAACATAGATTTCCGGATTCCTTTGTCAGATAGTCACTGAGGCTGGCAAGTCAACCCATCCTTTGATATTTCTTCTTGTTTTTGATGGAGATAATTAAGAGATGAGGTGCTACGAGGGTTATCCACAAGCTGTTTTCATGCGTGAGTATATGAGAGCGAGTCCTTCAAGTGTGAGGTGTGACCTAACTTCTTGAATAGTCTGGGAAATTGGGGTGATGGTAGAAGCCAGGCCTCCGGTAGCGATGACGTAGAGTGATTGACCAATTTCCTTTTGAATTCTTTTGACGATGGCATCCACCAAGCCGGCATAGCCGAACATGATGCCGGATTGGATGCTGGTTTCAGTATCACGACCGATGACCGAGTCTGGAATGGCAAGGTCGACTTTAGGGAGCTTTGCGGTCTTGAGATGGAGAGAATCGGCAGCCATCTTCAGGCCTGGAGCAATAGCCCCACCAAGATATTCCCCTTGTTGGGTAATGGTGCAGAATGTGGTGGCTGTCCCAAAATCGACGATGATAAGTCCTCGTTGATAGTGAGAAAATGCGGCGGCGGCATTGACCAGGCGGTCCGTTCCAATTTCCTCAGGGTTGTCGTATCGAAGAATGAGTCCATGGGGGCATGAGGAGGTTACGATAATCGGAGCTTGCCCCACGAGAGATTGGAGTACTGCCTCAAAAGCGTGAGTGAGGGGAGGAACCACACTCGTCAAGATACAGCCGCGTATCTTTGCAAGGTCTACCTTGTGAATTTCAAGAAGAGATCGAAGGGTCATGTCGTATTCATCGGATGTTTTGGTGTGGTTGGTCGATAGTCGCCAGTCAGCTATTAATGTATTTGTTTGGAACACACCGCACACGATCTGTGAGTTCCCGATGTCGATAGCGAGGAGCATGGTTACCGAGAAATCTAAAGTAGTACTTGATGGCTAGTGGTTATTGAAAGTTCGATTTTCTAATGTGACGAATATCCCCAGCATGAACATCCAGTATCCTAACGGATTGTTCCTTTGCGTCGGAAGGGGAGGGTCTCATTTGTAATTGACCCTGTTCACCGATGGATTGTGCCATACCCTCCAGTTCGCTTCCATCAGGAAATTGAACCTGAACCTGTTTTCCCAAAGTGCTGCAACGCGAGCTATACGTATGGTTGCAGGCTTGTGGGCCTTGTGAGATGAGTGCTTCCCAGCCCTGCTCTAGTGTCGTAATGATCGATTTGATTAGAAGATGACGATCCAGAGGGTGTTGAGAGTGAATTTGGAGGGAGGTCGCAGTTAGTTCAAGGTCATTTGGAAATGCTGATTCTGAGAGATTGACGTTAATTCCAAAGCCAATCACCACACAGGTTTCTGTTGGGCTCTTCTTGAAGGATTCGCATAATATTCCTCCCACTTTGCGTTCATCAATTAGGATGTCATTAGGCCATTTGAGAGTGATGCCAATTTCGGCGCGATCTTCGATGGCTTGGGCGATAGCCATGCCGGCCATCAAGGGAATCCATCCAATGGTTTGCAATTGTGAGCTGAATGAGAATATTAGAGACCCATAAATATTAACTCCTGGGGGGGAAAACCATGATCGTTGCAAGCGGCCTCTTCCAGCCGTCTGACTATCGGCCAATATTACGGTGCCCTGTCGTATGGGGTTTTTGGCGAGTTCTAAGGCAAAGGTATTCGTTGAAGGCAGTTGGTCAAAGACGAAAAGCGATTGTTTGAGTATTTTTGAGGGAAGTAAGGCCGCTAATATTTCTGGAGATAACACAACTAGTACAAGGGGTGTTAGAAATCTTAAATGCGAGTTTGTGAAATTTTTCTTTTCCGTTGTGGAATAGCCGGAATGATATTCATTGAGAGGTCCATGGCCGGAGCGGAATGGGTAAGTGCGCCGATCGAAATAATGTCTACCCCCGTTTTGGCCATATCGCGAATATTGTTCATTGTGATGCCTCCAGAAACTTCAACTAACGCTTGACCTTTTATGGTCTTCACCGCCTGTTGGATTTTCGAGGGCAACATATTGTCTAACAGAATGATATCGGCTTTACCCTGAAGGGCTTCGCGAACTTGTGCCAGGGATTCGACCTCTACGCTAATTCGAAGGCCATGAGGGGCCTGCTGTTTGGCTAATTGGCATGCTTGGCAGAGTGATATGTTCTTGGCTGCTAGAACCATAAGATGATTGTCCTTGATCAGAATGCCATCATGAAGGGAAGACCTGTGGTTGTAGCCTCCTCCAAGCCGGACCGCCCATTTTTCCAAGGCACGGAGTCCAGGAGTGGTTTTTCGGGTATCGGCTATTTTTATGGAAAGGTCATGGACTGCATGGCAAAATTGATGAGTGATGGTGCTAATCCCGGAGAGACGTTGCATAAAATTGAGTGCGACCCGCTCGGCTTGAAGAAGGGCTTGCGCATTTCCAGTAATGGTGAGAAGTCGAGTGTTTGAGCCAAGCCAGTCTCCATCGCGTTGATGACATTTTACTATGAGGGTGTCATCGATTTGATGAAATACTTCTTGAGCAACCGTGATGCCGGCGACAACCATGGCTTCTTTTGCCGTGATTTGGGCTTTGGCAACCATGTCAGGGGAAAGAAGGACGGTGGATGTCAGGTCCCCCAAAGCCAGGTCTTCCTCTAAGGCTGTTTGGACTATCCGTCGGATATAGGAATGTGGGGGTGGAGCCACCGGCGATTTAGTGCCCATTAGGACAGCATGGTGACGAGTTGTTGTTGACTGCTGGTGAGCAGGGTTATTTCTTGCCTGAGACTGGTCACCCGTTCTTCGGATTCTTGAATGACCGATGCCTCTGCTTTTTCTCGGAATGCCGGAGAAGCCACGCGGTCCTGAAGCCGGCTGCATTCTTTATGTTTGGCTTCAATCTGTTTTTTAACTTTTTTGACGACTTGTTGAAGATCAAGTTTTGTTTCAACGGGGATACCGACTGTCAGGTTTCCGGTCACCAGTTGTAAGATACGGTCAGAAGGCCATTCCGTGGTTTGAGCAAGAGTCAACGTGGAGCGAAGTATGGATTGAATATAGGGGTGTAAGTTTTTAAGGCTTGGTGCCTCGTCCTGGATGGTTGTCGTACCAAAGATTGTGAGTGGTTGATTTGCTGGAATATTCAAAAGAGCGCGACCTGTTCGGGTCATTGTCACAAAAGCTTGAAATAGGGAGAAATCCTGTTCAGCTTGGCTATTGGACCAATCCAGATGCTCAGTAGGAAATGGTTGGGTCATTATCGAAAGGCCTTCATGCGGGAAGGATTGCCAAATTTCTTCGGTGATAAATGGCATGACGGGATGGAGTAGACGTTGAATGATTTCGAACGAATCTAAGAGCGTGTGACGTGTGGCTGCGGCATCTGGGTGATTGTCTTGTTGAAGGCTGGGCTTTGCCAGCTCAATGTACCAATCACAATATTCATGCCAGATAAATTGATAGAGGTGAGAGGCGGCTTGGTCAAAACGATAGTTGTCTAAGGCTTTGAGGACTTCACGAATGGCATTGTTAAGGCGACTGAGTATCCATTGATCTGGGAACGTCCGACGCTCCGGTGTTACTGTGGTCTTGGGTCCATGGGAATGGAGTTGAATGAAGCGCGCCGCATTCCAAATTTTGGTGACAAAGTTTCGATAGCCTTCAATCCGTTCCTCAGCCAATTTCATATCCCGTCCCGGCGAGGCCATAGAGGCCAAGGTAAATCGTAAGGCATCCGTTCCGTATTGGCTCATTTTGGTGAGGGGGTCAATGACATTGCCCTTGGACTTACTCATTTTCTGTCCTTCGGCATCACGAACCAAGGCATGGATATAGACATCTCGGAAAGGAATTTGTCCTGTGAGTTTGATTCCCATCATGATCATTCTGGCCACCCAAAAAAACAGAATATCCAGGCCAGTGACTAACGTAGAAGTGGGATAGAATGTTTTCAAGTCTTGGGTCTGTTCTGGCCACCCAAGCGTGGAAAACGGCCACAACGCAGAGGAAAACCACGTGTCTAAGACGTCAGGGTCTTGAAATAAATCAGACCCGCCGCAATGGGGACAGAATTTTTGGTCCGTTTTTGACACGATGGGTTTTGCATCGGATGTGATAAAGCAGCTCATTGTCGGGGAGGTAGGCATGGCACTGCCTTCAGCCGATGCCGCACCTGCAGAACCGGGTTCTAGCAAATGATCTTTGTTGCAGCTTCGACAGTACCATGCGGGAATTTGATGCCCCCACCAGATTTGGCGGGAAATACACCAATCTTTAATGTTGCGCATCCAGCCCAGGTAATTATTTTTCCAACCCTCAGGAATGATACGAATCTTTCCCGTTTCCACTGCTTCAATCGCCGGAATGGCCAAGGGCTCGGTTTTCACAAACCATTGAGGAGATAAATAGGGTTCGACGACAGTTTTACAGCGATAGCATTTGCCCAACGCCATAGAATGCTCTTCTGCTTTGATGAGAAGATCTTTTTGCGTTAGGGCTTCGATGACAATCAGTCTGGCTTGTTGGACGGACTGATCATAGAGATCTTTCTGTAACTGAAGGTTGACTTGAGCCTCTTTCAAGACAATGGGATTCATGCGCGCATGGTGGTTTAAAAGCGAAAAGCGTTTAAGCCCATGCCGTTCTCCGGCTTCGAAATCGTTAAAGTCATGCGCTGGGGTAATTTTGACCGCACCAGTGCCGAACTCACGATCCACTAAAATTGGGTCAGCCAGGATTGGGATCGTGCGTGTGGTTAGGGGAAGTTTGACTTGCTTGCCGATCAATTGTTGATAGCGGAAATCTTCTGGATGAACGGCGACAGCGGTATCTCCTAATAAGGTTTCAGGCCGTGTCGTCGCGACAGTCAGAAACGTTTCTGGATCGTCAGCGAGGCCATAGCGAATATGATAGAGCGTCCCTTTGATGTCTTCGTGTTCGACTTCAATGTCGGAAAGGGCTGTGAGACAACGTGGGCACCAATTGATGAGTCGTTCGCCACGGTAAATTAATCCTACGTCAAATAAATGTACAAATACTTCCCGCACGGCCAGAGAAAGCCCCTTGTCCATCGTGAATCGCAGGCGTTCCCAGTCACAGGAGGCCCCCAACTGTTTGAGTTGTTCAATAATGGTGTCGCCTGATTGCTGTTTCCAAGTCCACACTCGCTCAATGAATGCCTGACGGCCAAGATGCTCTCGAGACAGGCCTTCTTCTTTGAGTTGACGCTCTACGACATTTTGTGTGGCGATCCCCGCATGATCCGTACCCGGTACCCAAAGGGTTTGCAGGCCTTGCATGCGTTTCCACCGAATGAGGATATCTTGAAGGGTATTATTGAGGGCATGCCCGATATGGAGGGAGCCCGTGACGTTTGGAGGTGGAATGACGATACAGTATGATTCGGCCTTTTCCGAATGCCGGGGTTGGAAAAGATAGTGCTCGGCCCAATAGGCTGCCCATTTTTCCTCGACCGCCGTTGGATTGTAGGTTTTGTCTAATTGAAGAGATGGCATACGAGCTGATGATGAAAATCTTGAGGCGGCAGGATGTTAGCATGGGA
>JBFJON010000106.1:0-5819 GCA_041617575.1 Nitrospirales bacterium
CGAGATGTTATACGAATATCCTGACATGGCGAGATATGTGGTGGCTCCGGCGTTTGAGGAACAACTATTGGGGGCTAAAACCTCATTGTTGGATACACTGCTCCAAAAAGCGCCATACGCCATTACCTGGGAAAAGATTCATCTCTATGCCGAAGACATCCGTGGGGTGAGCGGGAAAGACAACAAAGAACGCAATTACGACCAACTCGCGCGAATCCTGTGTCACCGGCTGGATTTAGCCAAATATTTTGTGTACCCAGCCTACCAGGAACAAGCCTCTGGGTGTGAAAGCGGCTTGCTTCCTACGTTGTTGCGCGTGGCCCCCAACGTCATCACACAAAAGAATTTTGATGATTATATCGATACCGTGAACAGCATGCGGTCGATTATCTATGGCCAGCTCCGAAGCTACAACGAGCAGGCCATCGAGTGGATCCTGAAGGCCAAACCCGACCTCGTCAGAAAGCCAGAAAAAAAGAAAGCTCCCAAGGAGCTTCCCCTCCCTTTAAGAGCTAAATCCCAGAGTTAACCCGCAATTTGAATTCTTTCTTTCGTATGAATGACAGAGGGGATGGAGCCCCGATGACCAATGTCGGGGATGACGGCGCAGGCGCTAATGTCAGGGGTCACGATATATGGGCCGCTAACCGCGGCCAGTATTGGGCATTTACTATGCTCAAGGACAAAAAAAGTTCAGGCGCTATGCTACCTCCCCTTCATCCAATTGGAATATTATTGATAGGCGGGTTGCAGTGCTCCTTTAAACGTTTTCACTTTAATCTTTTTGGCTCGTTCCTCAATTTTTGATAAATCATATTTATGCTGAACTCGCATCCACCCTTCGGGAGTCCCACCAAATGCCTTGGCCACTCGGATGGCCATATCCATCGATAAATCGGCCCGTTCATTAACGAGTGCACTGAGAGCCGCCCGCGATACCCCCAGAATTTTGGCCCCTTCTGTAATAGACAGCCCAAATGGCTCCAAACAATCCACTTTGACCCCTAGTCCGGGATGCGCAGGATTTTTCATCCGTGAGGCCGTTCTCTTTAGACTCATGATTGTCTCCTTTCTTAATGATAATCTTCTAAGTCCACATCAAAGACATGGCCGTTCTCAAACTCGAAGGTAATGCGCCAATTCGCATGGACTGTAACACTCCAGGTTCCCTTCCGATCTCCTTTCAATTGATGCAAATGCCAACTATAAATATCCATATCTTCGATGTTTTCCGTTTCCTCCAACTGTGTCAGAATACGCCTAATCCGTGGGATCATTTCTTGGGGAAGCCGTCGAATATCATCTTGTTCAAAAAACCGTTTAAGCCCGCGATGCTTAAAACTTTTGATCATCCTTAGACTGTATAGTGTAACGCTACACTTGTCAACAAAAACGAGCTGCGAACGGTTTACTAGAACGTAAAAACGCAAGAGGTACAGGCTTTTGTGAGAATGACGGAGAGGATGGACTCCCGATTACAAATGTCGGGGATGACAAATACGATTAGACAATTTAGAGAGGGCCGAATTGTTTGGCGGCCTGGCGGACAACCCGATAAGGATCATCAGTGGCCAATTTATTGATCTTATCCCTGAGGGCAGCATTTTGAGTTCTTCCCAAAATCTGCACTGCGCGAATTCGAGAATGCGGATCTGTTGAATCCAAGAGACCTTCGGCAATCGGCGCTAACATGTCATTCGGGATATCTTGATGAACCAACTCATCCAACGCTCGCTGCAACGCCACTTCTTGATATACCCGTTGTGAGTTATCCATATAGTGGTCTTGGATGCGAACCCCGTCCTGGGTGTCGTCCTCATCAATCGTGGGATACACCACCAGCACGAAATCTGTGACTGCCTGTATGAGCGCGTCTGTTTGTTTGCCTACTCCCTTTGACATCTTTTGCAGCATGGAACCCAGAAAAAAGTAATGGGGATGGATTTCGAATTTCAGCAAGGCGTCCAAATATGGTGCTGGGCCCGATACGGAGTTGGTGGATGTTTCCCGGATCTCCCAGCTCAACGGCTCTTCCATCCCAGCACCACGAAAGAGAAACGAGGCATTGATCGTCGTCCCCCATAATTTTACGCCATATTGGGCTCCGCGTTCTTCTTCGTACTGGACTACCAGTTGGTACTGATGCGGCTTCTTGGCATCATGCACCACCTGAAATCCTGCCAACGAGAGTTTTTTCCGGATGGAACCTTCTACGTCATAGAGCAGACGACCTCGTGTTTTCCAAGTGGAAGTGTGAACGACCACTTGAATGGTCGGTTGTGCTTCGCTTTGAAGAACTGGTTGTTGGGCCAATGCGGGGGCTTCGCTTCCAAGGAAGAGACTATAGGCCATACTGAGAGAAAATAATATCAACGGTTTCATGATTCGATCCCCCTCCTTTGTAAGGAGGGGCAAGGGGAGGTAGAAGCGTGGAAAAGCAAACACATAAGTTTCGCATTCCAGTTTATCATCATTGGCATAACTCTACCCTACCTTAATCCTCCCCTTACAAAGGGGAGGAACCTAGGATTAGGCTGAAGAGACTTGGACGATGAGTTCCAGTTCAATCGCGGCATGCAGGGGTAATTCAAACGCCCCGAGTGCCAACCGCGCATGACGGCCTTTTTCGCCAAACACTTCAACGAGAAAATCTGACGCCCCGTTAATGACTGCAGGTTGATCTCCAAACCCTTCTGCCGATGCGACATGTCCGGTCAGTCGCACGACACGCGTGATTCGAGATAAATCGCCTAGTTCCTGTTGCAGAATAGCCAACCCATTGATAACGGCTATTCGTGCATTTGCCGCGCCCTGTTCCACTGTCAATTCTCGCCCAACCTTACCTGGCTGTAGAATTTTTCCCTCTTGAAATGGGAGGACGCCACTGACAAATACCAAATCTCCCGCTTGGCATGCCGGCACATAGGACCCGACCGGGCGAGGTGCTGGTGGCAGCTCCACACCTAATCGCTGTAGGTTTTCTGAAATCGTCATGAAAGGAGATTGTCGAAAACAGCTTTAAGAAGATTACTAGGACGGAGGCCGCCGCTGATATTTGTCCACGGCTTTGTTGTGTTCGTCCAAGGTGGCTGAGAATTTATGACTACCATCATTGCGTGAGACAAAATACACGAAATCGCTGGGGGTTGGATTGAGGGCCGCCTGTATCGAGGCCAGCCCGGGATTGGCAATAGGGCCTGGCGGCAGACCTTGCACCTTGTAGGTGTTGTAGGGGCTGTTGACAGAGAGGTCGGCCTTGCGAATATTTCCATCAAAATATTCCAATGCATAAATAACGGTAGGGTCACTTTGGAGAGGAATATTTCTTCGAAGGCGATTATGAAAGACTCCTGAGACGAGCGACCGTTCAGTGGCCAAGCCGGTTTCTTTTTCAATAACTGAGGCCAAGGTGAGCACTTCCCGGAGTGTCATCCCCATCGATTTGGCTTGGGCTTGAAATTCAGATGTGACCATTTCACGGAAACGGCTGACAAAGGTTCGGAGAATAAACTCCGGCGGGTTGTAGCGGGCAAACCGATAGGTATCGGGAAACAAATACCCTTCCAGCGTGAAGGCTTTGATGTTGAAGCTAGCAATAAAGGTTCGGTCCTGGCTCAAACGAAGAATCTCTTGTTTGTCAGCCAACCCCTTTTGGTCCAGAATATCTGCGATTTGGACGACGTTATAGCCTTCTGGAATGGTCACGGAATGCTGATAGACCTCTCCTTTGACTAACTTAGCCAACAACTCCGTCGGCCGCATGCCCGCATGCAGTTCATATTCGCCTGGAATGATTTTTCGATCAACTCGTTGGACACGTCCCAACATCTCAAAAAACCATTCCGGTCCGAGAAGCCCGCGTTGATGAAGAAGATGGGAGACTTGGGTAAAGGCGGTGCCGGGAGGAATATTGACGATTTGAACAGAATGGGATGTACCGACGGGTTGGTTAACTTTCACAAGACCGAAGACAGTAAGAAGGCCAAGGATTCCAGCCAACAATACTGTTAGGATAATTTTGCGAAGAAGCCTCACTTACTCTCCCTTACACTCCATGAGATCCTTGTCGGTTCATCATGAGGAAAGTTTGATGAAAAAATAACGGGGTACAACTCCGATTATTCCTCATCAACCAAGCTGCGTGGCTACATAACCATAGACTTTTTCCAACGCCATATCCAGTTGCTCTGGCTGGTTGCCCCCTGCTTGAGCCATATCTGGCCGTCCACCGCCAGACCCGCCCACGAATTGCGCGATATGTTGCACCACTTTACCTGCCGGCAATTGCTTGGTCCGATCCTTTCCCACGATGACAAGCAGGGCCACTTTATCATCTAGGACAGAGCCCAATACCAACAGCCCTGACGTCACCTTATTCCGTAGTTTATCAGAAAAGGTCCGCAATTCCTGCATGTTCAGCCCGTCGATCCGTTGAACGAGAACTGGCACTCCCTTCACTTCTCGAATGGTGGCTTCTTGGCCAGCACCTTGCTGATCTAAGGCTTTTTGTTTGGCCTGCTCGAGAGCCCGCTCAGTTTCTTTTAAGGTGGTTAACAATTTTTTGGTTTTGTCGACGACTTCCTGGGGACTGGTTTTCAATAAGCCCGCCAATTCTTTCCACTCGGCATCACGCTTTTGTTCGTATTGTAGGGCTCCATCACCGGTTAAGGCTTCAATCCGACGCACCCCTGCGGCAATGCCCCCTTCAGATATCAGACGAAAGAGGCCCACGTCTCCGGTTTGCCGGCAATGGGTTCCTCCACATAATTCTTTGCTAAATTCGCCAATCTCTACGACCCGCACTTGATCCCCGTATTTATCGCCGAAGAACGCTAAGGCTCCACGCCCTAACGCATCTTGAATGCCCATTTCTTCGGATTGCACCAACGTGTTTTGTCGTATTTGCTCATTGACCAGGTTTTCAATGTCTTCTATATGACGAGAGCTCAATCCTCTGAAATGCGAGAAATCAAATCGCAACCGATTTGGCCCCACCAAGGATCCATGTTGTTTGACATGCGGGCCAAGAATGTCCCGCAAGGCCGCATGCAGCAAATGTGTGGCCGTATGATTTCGTGCGGCATCGGCACGTAACCCGCCATTCACCGTCGCGGTTATGTGATCTCCGGTCCGAACGGTTCCCTCCATCACCTGGCCCTTATGAAGAAACCATCCTTTGGCCAATTTGGTCGTGTCGTGGATTCGTATTCTGGCCGAAGGCCCGACGAGCGTTCCCTGATCACCAACCTGCCCACCCCCTTCTGGATAAAACGGCGTGGCGTCCAGCAGAAACTCCATTTCCTCTCCTTGCTCAGCCTCGGAAACCAGGTGTTCATCTTTGATCATGGCTAACAGCGTGCCTTGAGCCTGTTGTTGGGCATAGCCCAGAAACTGAGTCACGGGAAACTGTTCAATGGCTTTCACTACATCTGTTCGTGACGCTGTTGGCGTGAACTTGGCGGTCTTCCTGGCCCGCTCCCGCTGTTCCTCTAATGCCTGCTGATAACCTTTATGATCTAGCTCCAGGCCTTCTTCTTTGGCCGCATCCTCCACCAAATCCAAGGGGAAGCCATAGGTATCGTAGAGTTTAAACACCGCGTCCCCGGAGACCTGGGTTTTTCCCTGCTGTTTGGTTTCCTGCAAGATTTGATTGAGAAGAGGCGAGGCCTGCTCCAATGTGCCGATGAACCGCCCCTCCTCCCCTTGCACAACTTCTGAAACCGTGTCCGCCATTTGACAAAGCTCCGGATAGGTCGCCCCCATTTGTGTCACCACTGTGGGCACTAACTCATAGAGAAACTCTCGCTCCATCCCGAGTA
>JBFJON010000107.1:0-5792 GCA_041617575.1 Nitrospirales bacterium
CAAAAAAAATCATCGGGTGAACGTGGAGCGGCCAAACGGGCACTTAAAACTGATCTCGTCCCCACAATTAAAGACGCGACCCCCGTGAATTTAGAAAAACCAAAAAGCTCAGACTCCTGCACACGATGTGGTGGATTATTGGTTTCCCACTGGTGCATGAATGTCAATTATGATGCAGGTGGGATGGAAATCCTCACCAAACGTTGCCTACAGTGTGGTGAGGTGATTGATCCAGTTATTTTAGAAAATCGCCAGCACCCTGAACGCGAGGCCATGAAGAAAAAAACACGCCCATTGTTATCCAGACCCCTGGCCTCATCTAAAAGCAAAAGTGCTGGCTTAAGTTGTAGTCCATTCGCCTAATCAACAGAGGCAATCTCGGTTGTTAGACGGTCTTTTTGGACAACCCACAAGGATGAGCCGGAATTTGCACCCTGAGGATACACAGACTGTTAATTTCAGTAGTCTATCCTCCCCAGGATAATCTCAGGCCGTAACCTCCCCTCATTCTTGTGGGTCCCTTCGTTTGGTTGGTACAACCACTGACCAATTGCCACTCGGTATGGATTAACTCTCTCCTTGCTATTCTCTTCCCACCTCCTGATTTTCTTTCTTAATCAACCACGTGAATCAACCAATAATCGGGTATCACCAGGACGACCAAGAGGATTGGGTTGCTGATCTGAATTGCGGGCATGGACAACATGTTCGACACAACCCTCCCCTCAGCTATCGCCCGTGGGTCCAATCTACAGAGGGGCGACAAAAATATATAGGAACACTGCTGAACTGTAAAAAGTGCGATGAGGAGGTTTCTGCGACATCTAAAAGCCAAACCTAAAGATTGGTAACCAGGACTTCTATGGATTATGCCACCTTGCTCCATCAGCCAACTGGTCTCCTCCTTGATGCGTAATCTTGATGGTATCCCCATTCTTCACCGTAGCATCCAAAGTTGAAATCTTTTGATTAATCGTCATCATCAATTCATTTAATTCCAGATACGGCAGGAGCCCCTGAAAATGATCTGAATGGTCTTCAAACAATTGACGAAGAGAAACCGGTTGCTCTAAAGAAATCTCCACTTCAGGATCTTCCACAGCTTCCCGCAGCACATGTCCAAACATTAAGACTTTTATCATCGTTCCTCCCTCATACTTCAAGACCTCACATTGGTTCTTTGAGTTTCCTTGACATTTCTTGAGGGCATGAAAACTTTACTCATTTTGTCCTTGTGGCACATCAGCATGCTCTCGCATAACTTCTGCAATATGTTTGACTTGTATGCTTTCACTAAGTCCATTTTTTAACTGAATCAGACAAGCCGGACAACTTGTGACCACCACTTGCGCCCCACATTTCTCAATCGCTTGCTTCTTGCGCTGGAAAATTTCTTGGGATACCTCATAATTTTTTACCATATACGTCCCTGCCCCTCCGGCACAACGATCAGCATCCGGCATTTCCACAAATTCTAAATCGGGCAACAAAGAAAGCAAATCCCGTGGAGCTTGGGATACTCCGGCTGCACGAAGATGGCAGGAAGAATGATAAGTCACTTTAAGATTATTCCTGGTAGTTGAGGAAGGTGTACCTTGTTGATTCTGATCACTGTGACCAGATTCAAGCAGAAATTCCGAAATATGTCGGATTTTTCCTCGCAAAGTTAGGGCATCCGCTTCCTCGGGCTCTCCCTGGAAAAGGCGGGCATAGTCTTTTAAGCTTAATGTACAGGAGGCACAACTCGTGATTACTGTTTCAAATTTGCGCAAGTTTTTCAAATTTTCCCTCGCACCCTCCTTAACGAGTTCTCGTAAACCATAGGTTTCAATGGGTGTCCCCGAACAACGCTGTGGTGGAAGTGCGACTTTCACTCCACGATCCTCTAACAGTCCGATCACAGCATCCCCCACACCATCGTCGAAATAGTTTGCCGCACAGCCATGAAAATATGCTACTTCGGACTGTTGCACCTGGCTGGAAAGACTCAGATTAGCATAGCGATCTCGTAAATGCCGCTTGGCTAATGTTGGAAGTTTCATATTTCTGGGGATTTTTGCTGTGGAGGCTAATCCTTGTAATACCGGACGAGTGATTCGTTCAATGAAGGCCCGGATGGCTGGGCGATCCCATAGAACCTGCGTCCATGCCAATAATTTCAACAAGGGATGAAACAGCGTTGGACGCGCATGGAGCCAAAAGATTCGACCAGCCACTCGATTGGGATGTTCGGCACGCCGTTGCAGAATCAGGTCTGACACATCGACATCAGCTGGACAGATTGTGCGACAAGACTTGCAATTAAGACAGGCTTCTACAACTCGTTCGGAATTCAAATACTGGTAATCCGAAGCTGTCACAATTTCAAACCATCCGCGGGAACTCATATCTTCCGACTGAAACACATCATATACCGGACAAACGGAATTACATTTGGCACAGGTCGCACAGGGTTTCCCCATTCGTTCATAATCAATATGCTCGGTAAACGACGTTTGGCTGATTTTGACTCCAGGATTCATCAATCCTTGAGGGTCAAACGCCCGCTTTACCTGCACAAAAAGCTGATACACCTCCTCCCCATACATGAGGAGAACGGTCTCAGCACGGATACGTCCATCACCATGCTCACCACAAATCGAACCATTAAATTGGTCTAACACTGTTTGGTGAATCTCTCGATGTGCGTCCACCATTCGCTGAAAGTCCGTTTGGTTTTGGAGATCAAGGAGAGGTAGAATATGGGCGTTCCCATTCCCCACATGGCCAAACACGGCTACATGAACCGATTGCCGACCAAAATACTCCTCTAAATAGCGAATCAACTCTGCCGTACGTGAAGCTGGCACAACCACATCATCAACAAAATTGATTGGTTTTTTCCGAGGGTCGAATCGATACAGCGTGGGATACAGAGCCTTGCGAGCCTTCCATAGTTGTTCCTGTTGCACGGGATCTGAGGCAACCGTAAGTTGGCCGGTCAAAGGAAATCCTCCGCACATGGTCTCCAGTCGCTCCCGACGATTGCTCTCTTCACTTTCATCGAATTCAATCAGCAGGGTCGCGGCGGCATTCTGGGGAATTCCATAAGCACTTCTTCCGATGAGGTCTAGGGTATTTCCATCCATAACCTCCAAGGCATTAGGTTCTAATTCCAACAAATGCGGGACCGCTTCTCCCATTCCTTCCAAATTCTGAAAATGAATCAGGCCTGTCACAGTGGCACGAGGTCGTTTCACCAACTTCACCATGGCTTCACTCATAACCCCCAATGTCCCCTCACTGCCGATGAACAGCTTGGGAATATCAAACACTCCGCAATCCAGGCCTTCCACCAAATCAAATACGTTATAACCAGAGCTATTTTTACTGACTTTGGGGCGTTTCGAACGAATCACCGCCTGGTCTTGCTGCAACATCATCCAAACAGTTCGCAAAGTCCTATACTGCTTTAACAACGAGGCATGAGTAACTCCCCCAATTTCCACGGCCTGTGCCTCAAGCCATCCCTCCGTTAGAAGCCGAACCCGCAAGCTCCGTACGGTGTCTTTCACTGAGCCATAGCGAAGTGTACGAGGACCGGATGAATTGTTAGCCAACATCCCCCCCAGCTTACACATCTCCCCACTTGAAGGATCCGGACCGTACATCATCCCCATAGGAGCCAACTGTTTATTGAATTCAGCTAAAACAAGGCCAGGTTGCACCCGTGCCCATTGCTCCTCTTGATTGACCTCTAAAATCCGATTCATCCGGGAAATATCCACGATGATGCCGGACCCAATGGCTGAGCCGGTAAGGTTTGTGCCTGCAGCCCGGGGAGTCAGCGACACACCAACCCTCATGGCATAGTCAACCACCAGGTCAATATCGGCTTCTGTTTGGGGAAGAACCACAACTTGCGGAGGAATCTTGTAGATACTGGCGTCAACCGAGTACGCCTTGAGCGTCGCCCAATCCCACTTTACCTGTTCAGGGCACAATAGTTTAGCTAAATCCAAACCAAGAGATGATTTTTTTTCAGGAAGTACTAATGGCATCGGCATCCATCTCATGCAAAGACCAACAATGATCTCTGATGGCTATTGTAGAAAAGAAAGGCGGAAACCAACAAGGAGAGGGCGGAGAAGTGTAGGACCTTAATACATCTTTGGGAAACTTAGGCGGAAAGGTCTGCAACACGGGATTCCTGTTGACTATCTTCGGAATCAAAGGGAAGTTCCAATGAGAGCGATTCAGAAGCTCCTAGGTCTTTAAGTTCCTTCAAAGGCGGGAGATCTCGCAGATTACGAAGCCCAAAGCGTTGCAAAAATTGTTTGCCGGTTCCATACAAAATAGGGCGTCCCGGTATCTCTTGCCGCCCAACGATTCGAATCATTTTTTGATCTAACAGCGTTCGCAAGACACCAGACGTTTCCACCCCTCTAATTTTTTCAATCTCACTCCGAGTAATCGGTTGTTTATAACTAATAATGGCCATGGCCTCTAAGGCTGAGCGGGAAAGTTTCGTCGAGGTTTTCGCTTTAGAAAGTCGTTTAACGGCCGCACTGTGTTCCGGCCGAGTCACCATCACAAACCCGCCTGCCACTTCTGTAATTTGTAAGCCTCGCCCAACCTGCTCATATTCATCTTGAAGAGCCTGCATGGTTGTTTTGAGGGTGGATTTTGGCACTCCCTCAAGCACCGAAGCCAGCTTCTCCATCGTGAGCGGATCATGCGAAACAAACAGCAAGGCTTCAAACGTCGCCTTGATATCATCCAGATCCCAATGGATGTCTTGGATCGGGTCATCGTCTATCGTATTCTCTCCAACGCCGTTACCATTTACAGGAGTATCGAGCGAATCTTGGTTTTCCGTTAATCCCGCTTCTACGACTTCTGAAGAGACATGTCCATTCGTTTGTGTCATCATGATTTCTCCCTCTGTGGACTCAGCCGATTCATCCTGCGACACAATTGACAAACCTTTCTAAAATTCCTCCGGCAGAATAGGACCAAAAGCATTGCCGTCACCTGCGGGCTCAAATTGCCGGGTCACATGAATCGGCCCAAACCATTCTCCTTGAAACAACCGAACCAAGTTCATACGCACAAGTTCCAATAATCCCAAGAACGTTACAATGATTAACGGGCGCGACCAATGATCTTCAAACAGCTCGTCAAAGGGAATAGTCGATTCAGATTCTAATCGCTCCATCACCATTTGAATACATTCTTCAACCGTCCAATTTTCCCTGGTAACCTCGACATACTGTTCCAAGGGGGCTCGATCAAGCACACCTTGCAGCGCAGTGAGCAGGTCAAATAGTTGCAAATCTTCTGCCCACACATCGTCATCGTCCTCAGATTTCTGTGGCACCGGAAGCGGATCACGGCCAAATGAATCCCGCCATATACGTTCACGAGCCACTAAGCTCCCAGCAGCATCTTTGAAGCGCTCATATTCGATAAGCTGGCGAACCAATTCGCCCCGCGGATCATAGCCTTCTTCATCTTCAGGCTCGGTGGTAGCCTCTTTCGGTAGGAGCATCCGAGATTTAATGTAGAGCAACGTTGCCGCCATCACCAAAAACTCTCCGGCCAAGGAGAGATTTAACGTCTTCATTAAAGAGAGATAGTCCAAATACTGGCGAGCAATTAAGGCAATCGGGATATCGTAGATATTGATCTTTTGTTTTCGAATCAGGTGAAGGAGAAGGTCCATGGGCCCGGTAAAGGCCTCTAGCTTTACCTCATAGGCCTGATCATCATCAAGACCGGAAAGATCGGGGAAATCGAGGGAAGGGGCTGAA
>JBFJON010000108.1:0-5770 GCA_041617575.1 Nitrospirales bacterium
AATTTCATCAACTCCGGCATTCAGGCCATGTATGTGCTTGTCCAATATCGCTCACAGTCTCTGATTGAGCACCTTCGACGGGCGTGGCGCTTTAGCGGACCCTATCGGCAGGCATTTATCACGGTCGTCCCCCCACAGATGAAGGGCAGGGGAAAATGGTATGAAGGGACGGCCGATGCAGTCTACCAAAATATCAACCTTATTCGCGATTTTGCGCCAGGCTTAGTCGCCGTTTTCGGTGCTGATCATATCTATCGTATGGATCTCCGGCAAATGATCCAGTTTCATCTCGACCAGCAAGCCGAGGTGACCATTGCCGCCCTCCCCGTCCCGATTCCTGCTGCCAAAGGTTTTGGCATCATTGAAGCCAGCTCCGATTATCAGATTGTCGGATTTGAAGAAAAACCAGCTCAGCCTAAGCCCATACCTGGCAACCCGGAAATGTCGTATAGCTCTATGGGAAATTATATTTTCAATGTCGACACTCTAGTCCGAACCCTAGAAAAAGATGCCAGTCAGGCTGGAACACACGACTTTGGACGAGACATTATTCCTTCCCTCATAAAATCCCATCGTGTCTTAGCCTACGACTTTATGGAAAATGCCGTATCCGGGATTCATCCATATGAAGAATGGGGTTACTGGCGGGATGTAGGAACACTGGAAACCTATTGGCAAGCCAACATGGATGTTTTGGGTGAAACACCTATTTTTGACCTACGCAACGTGAAATGGCCCATTACCACCGATGCCTTGACCGATCCTGTCGCCAGCATGGTCCGTTCTCAGATGAATGATGCCATGGTGGGCCAAGGTAGTCTCGTCATCGACAGTACGATTACACGCTCGATCATAGGCCGCAATGTTCGCATTGGCGAAGGCTGTACCATTGAGGAATCTATTATTATAGATGGGACCGTTATTGGCGCGAAGTGTCATCTTCGACGTTGTATCATTGATCGGTTTAACGTGATTGAATCTGGAACGATCTTGGGTGGCGACAAAGGTCGTATTGGGAAGCGACCTTCGGGCAAACTGGGGCTCACAACCCTCCCCCGCGGACATTCCTATGGAGGGCGGGCGATCTCATCTTCCTCCTCTATCACGTGATCCGTCGATCATGTCTGCCAATTCCCCTCGCATTCCCCTTTCAACCTATCGTTTGCAATTCAACGCCTCCTTTACCTTTTTAGACGCCGCACGTCTGATCCCCTACCTAGACAAATTAGGCATCAGCGATTGTTATGCGTCACCCTATTTGAAAGCCGCACCAGGCAGTTCCCATGGCTATGACGTGATCGATCCCACGGTCCTCAATCCTGAAATCGGGACGGAAGCCGACTATCACGTCTTTATCACAGCGCTCCAGGAACATGGTATGGGACAGGTCTTAGATGTGGTCCCAAATCACATGGGAATTGCCGGCTCCGCCAACGTGTGGTGGCAAGATGTGTTGGAAAACGGCCCCTCTTCGCATTACGCCACGTTTTTTGATATCGATTGGACTCCTGTTAAACCTGAGCTAGAAAATACGGTCTTGCTTCCCATATTGGGAGATCAATATGGCATTGTCTTAGAAAATCAAGAAATCGTTCTACATTATGATGATGGGCAACTTTTTCTGCGGTATTATGAACATCGCCTTCCTTTAGATCCTTCCACGTGGAGCATTGTTCTGACCTTCCGCCAAGACGACCTTGTCACAGCTCTTGGGAAATCGTTACCGGTTCTCCAAGAATATCAAAGTATCGTGACCGCATTATCCCATTTGCCGTTACGCACAGAAACAGATCCCGAACGTATCGCTGAACGCTATCGAGAAAAAGAGGTGATTCGTCGACGTCTCTCTGCCGTCGTATCGGAACATGAAACCCTCCAACAGTTCCTTGCCGACAATCTTCGGATGCTCAACGGCAGCAAAGGCTCCCCTCGAAGTTTCGACCTTTTGGATACAATAGTCTCCAATCAAGCCTATCGATTGGCCTTTTGGCGGGTGGCTGGAGAAGAGATTAATTACCGCCGTTTTTTTGATATCAATCAATTGGCGGCCATTCGCATGGAGCAATCTGCTGTCTTTCAGGAAGCCCAACAAAAAATCTTTGATCTCGTTTCATCTGGTGCCGTTACCGGTCTACGAATCGACCATGTGGATGGCCTCTATGACCCTCAGGGGTACCTGGAACAATGGCAAACCTGGGCTGCTCAACAGTTCCACGCCACACCCGATTCCCAAGGTCGGGTCCTCTATCTGTTGGTCGAAAAAATCTTAGGTACCGGGGAACGTTTGAATCCCGATTGGCCCGTCCACGGAACCACAGGCTATGCCTTCCTCTCCCTGGTAAACCACTTGTTCGTTCAAACTTCGCATCAGAGGCAGATAGAACAACTCTATACCCGCTTTACCAAGAAATCGCTTCAATATGATGATCTCATCTATCAATGTAAAAAACTGATTATGACCAGCTCCATGGCTGGAGATATCAATGCGTTAGGGCACGAATTAAACGTTCTTTCTGAACGGAACCGGCGCTCACGCGACTTTACCCTCAATAGCTTGATTTATGCCATTCGAGAAATCATTGCATGTTTCCCTGTTTATCGCACCTATGTCCGTCCTGATCCCGAGGAACCGGTTACCGACCGAGACCGCGTCTATATTCGACTGGCCGTGGCTCGCGCTAAACGCCGTAATCCTGCCCTCAGTAATTTGGTCTTTGATTTTATTCGTGATCTTCTCATGAAAATCCCACAAGATTCTTCCCCTTTAGATTGGGAGATCCTCCGTCCGTTTGTCATGAAGTTTCAACAAACAACCAGCCCAGTCACGGCCAAAGGCGTGGAAGATACTGCGTTTTACCAGTACAACCGCCTGACGTCATTAAATGAAGTAGGAGGAGAGCCCCAACATTTCGGCGTTTCCCTTTCCAATTTTCATCAATATATGCAAGAACGGGCAGGTCAGTGGCCATGGAGTCTGTCTTCTACCACCACACATGACACCAAACGCAGTGAAGACGTCCGTGCACGGATCAATGTGCTATCAGAAATTCCCACGGAATGGCGCAACCGGCTACGGACCTGGAACCGCCTCAATAAAAAGGCCGCGCATCGCCTTGATGAACAACTGGTTCCCAGCCGTAATGAAGAATATCTCATCTACCAAACCTTGCTTGGAGTCTGGCCATTCGGCTCTTTCTCAGAGGGAGTCCGTAAGCAACTTTTAGAACGTCTTCAAACCTACATGATCAAAGCATTACGAGAGGCGAAAGTGACCAGCAGTTGGCTGAATCCCGATGAAGCCTATGAGCAAGCGGTCTTGAAATTTCTGGCTCGCATTCTATCTCCCACCACAACAAATGCCTTTTTAGACGATTTTCTTCCTTTTCAGCGGCGCATCGCAGGCTTCGGCATCTATAATTCCCTTGCCCAAGTGTTGATTAAAACACTGGCCCCTGGCATCCCAGACTTTTATCAAGGCACCGAGCTTTGGGATTTATCCTTAGTCGACCCGGATAACCGCGGCCAGGTGGACTACGGGCTTTACCAAGAACGTCTGGCTGAATTACAGGACCACCAGCAGAAGCTCAATCCCATTGAGCTTATCCAGTTTCTGTTCCAATATGCCGAAAATGGTCTGATAAAAATGTTTGTCACACACATCGCTCTTCACTACCGAAAAAAACACTCCTCCCTCTTTCTCAATGGGACCTATTGCCCTTTAGAAGCCAAGGGAGAACAAGCGGAGCGTATCTGTGGATTTCTTCGACAAGACAAAAAACACGTCGGCTTGGCCGTTTTGCCACGATTTTTGACGCAACTCATTCCTGATCCCACGACTTTTCCTGTTGGGGAATCCGTATGGGGACAAACGTGGATTATCCTTCCTTCTGACTTGGGAGCCCAATCCTTTCGGAATGTCTTTACCCAAGAAATAGTGGCTCCACAAAAGGATTCAGACATGGTAGGATTATCTGTGGCAGCGTTGTTTTCACATTTTCCTTTTGCCTTATTGGAGCCTCTTTCATGACTGTGACCAATCTCAACACTGTTCGCGAAGCTGATGATGCGCCCATGGCCGATCATTCCATGCCACAAGGAGAGTTGGGCTGGGAAGGCCATGTTCATTATTCTGATGAACTTTCTTTATGGAAAAGGGTTTTGGACACCTGGCCCGAACTTCGAACAGGGATCTCCTATAGTTTAATATTTGCTTCCGGGGTATGCTTAGGCGGCGCGATCATGGCCATGATGGCAACTTCGAAAAATAACCAAAGAAATTCATAACGACCACTCGAGGAGGGAGGAATATCACCATGAGCGACAACAATGGACAGGGCGATTCAAGCTGGGTCAATACATTTGTTTTTATCGCTGGATTTTTATTGGGCGCAGGAACGGCCATCATGCTTACACCTGAATCAGGCTCCCAACTCCGCAACCGTCTAGCCCGTGGCGCCAAAACCGCGCAAGACGAATTTTCCGAGATGGCGGCACAAACCAAAGAAGCCATGCAAGCTTTGTCAGAGGAAGCAAAAGAAACTATGAAACACGCCGCCGATAGAGTCAGTTCTGCAGTGGATACCACAAAACAGGCTGTAAAAACCACGCCGAAAGAATCGTTCGACGATTAAGTGCAACCTACTTTTCGTCACTTATTGACCATCCGATTGTCCTATTCCGAACATCGGACCAATTCCCGCATTCCAAGCTCTGCCTTGCATTCTAGCCCCTCTGTGTCTCCTCGTCCTGGCATACATCCCGTCTCGTCAATTTCCTTCATTCCTGCCCCTTCTTAGGAATCATGCGACACTATTAGAATATGTCTCATTCACACCCTGCAACTTCCCCTCTCACCAGCCGTCTCAAGCTAGGGCTCGTCTTAAACGGCATCATCATCCTGGCCGAGTTTATTGGTGGATATTGGACCAATAGCCTCGGGCTCATGAGCGATGCCGGCCATAACCTTATCGACCAGGGTGCACTGCTGCTAGCGTTGTACGCTCATATTTTAGCTGGACAGCCGGCAACCGAAGAACGCACATTTGGCTACCACCGTGCGGGTACCATAGCTGCATTTCTCAACAGCCTCACTTTGCTCATCTCTGGGCTGATTATTGCGGGGATTGCCCTTTACCGAATCATGACCCCGCTTGAGCACATTCCGGGCCTTTGGGTCATGGGCATTGCAGGAATCAGTATGTTTGCGAATTTTGGGGTGGCATGGCTATTACGCCAAGGCGCCAAAAATGATTTGAATATTCGCGGGGCTTTTCTTCACATGATGATGGATGCCTGGATGTCAGTAGGCGTGATTCTCTGCGGTCTGGGAATTGCCCTCACTCAACTCACGATTCTTGATCCCCTCATCAGCTTGGTGCTAGTTGTAGTAATCATTAAAGGCAGTTTTCCGCTATTTCGTGAATCACTCGACATAATCTTGGAATCCACGCCTCCTCATCTCAACACCTCAACGATTGTCACAAGCCTTGAATCTATTCCTGGAGTCAAAAAAGTTCATGACCTCCATATCTGGTCGGTGGAACCCAGAATTATCATGTTGACCTGCCACGTTCTCGTGGATACGGAAACGGTGCCCGATAAAGACCAACTCCTTCAACCTATCCAAAGCCTGCTTTTATCACAATTTGGCATTCATCATCTGACCATTCAATTAGAAACCGAATGCCCCGAAACAGATGATCTCCACTGCAACCTCAACCAACTCACAAAGGAAGGCTCTCAAAAACCCTCCCTCCCCCACGCCCATCAG
>JBFJON010000109.1:0-5769 GCA_041617575.1 Nitrospirales bacterium
ACATGCCGGCAGTAGTAGTCTTGCCGATCAAGACGAAATGACCCTCCGTAGTCTGCTGGAGTCACAAAGGGATGCTGTCGTCGTTCGCCATGGCAGAGAAGGTCCATAATGAGGACAGTGCATCCCTGCTGTGCCCAAGTCACGCCCATACATTGCAACTCCTCTTCAGTTTTTGGGTCGTGGTGACTGTGGCAGATGACCATCGCAGGCGTTTTCCGGGTAGTTTGAATTGGGCGATAGGTATTGGCCGTCACCGGCAAACCCATGTGGCCTCGAAAAACCACATTATCAATGTGGTAGTGGTCTCCCGCTAAAGTGCCTGTGGTAACAGAGTCAAGAGGTTCTAATTGCGTCACATTATTTGTTAGTGAAAGGCGGAGTGAGTGAAGGCGTTCATCACGAAAGGCCTCCCACTCTGCTTTTGTGCTCATGCGCTCAAGTAAGGATAAATCCTGTTGCGCAGCCTGATGAATCCGTTTTGAGAGATGACCGCCAAGCTCTCGAATCCGGCGATTGCCGAATGCTACCTTTCGCGCCCATAGCCAGTGGCGAATCCGTGGGGGGAGCCTTTCACTTACCCATCTTTTGATTTGTACAGGGCTAGTCATGCAATGCCTATTAATAAGTGAATGGGAAAAGGCGAGCTTAACAAATTTATAAGAACTGGAAAGCCAAGTCCTTTGAACGTAGTTTTTTATCGAAAGCGGAAAGCTTCACAAGAATCTCACCAATCTGGAGGTTCCCACCACAGTTCAGCCTCGTGACGCCGAAGCTGCGCGGTGCAAATTTTTTGTCACGGCCAAGGAATGATTTGAAGGGAACGAGAGGAGGAAGAGGTGGCAGATTAAAAAACAGACTTACAGCTATGGGTTAACCGATTTTCCCATTTCGGTACTGACAAACGCGAGAATTTTTTCGGTATCTTCTACGATTCCATCGGTGATGTTTAGACCGAGCGCTTTATCTTCTTCGTCTAGAGTATCAACCAAGCCTCGTTCTTGGAGTAGGTTCAGATCCCAAAATACGATTCCATGGCTCACCCGTTGGCCGTTAATGTTGGCTATCACGTTAATGTTGTCCCCATGTTCGGTGGGCGTACTCAAAAAAGACAGCTCGACGTTGTCTTGTTTGGCTTGTTGGATAAACTCGATAAAGGTCTTAATTCTTTCTAGGCTATTCGGGTCCATTTCCATGCGAAGGGTTCTTTCTAATGTTGAGTGAGATCATTTGAATTCAAATAAGTATTGTTAGGGAGAGACTAAACTGCCTAGCCGAAGCAGTTTCTTGATGGCCAGAGTTGGAAGATTTTCCTGATCCTTGCGTTGAACGCGGGCTACGATATTTTCCATGACGCCTGCCTTTCCTGAGATACTCCCATTACCCAAAACAGGTTCAATACTCAAAAACCAATATCCTTAATGTTGGCAAAAAAATCTTTTGGCAGCAGCCAAACGGTATCCGGCATACATAAGAAGGGCCAAAGCAACCAACATTTCCCGATATTCATTCAATCCCCATAAAAATTCTTGGTAGAATTGATCGTGGGGTTCTACCCAGGGGATTTCAACCTCTTTGTACCATAGCGGAGAAAACTCGCGATAGACCCCTTTTAGTTCACGGAAAATAAATGCGATACCTATGGCCGAAATAACGGGACCTTCTGGAATGGCTGGCTCCAAAGCTAAGGGAAGATTCAGATTATTTTTAAATTTCCAGGCTAACGGTAATAAAAAAAAATACAGAGGATGAACAAGGCAGATAATTGATGAACGGGGAGGCGAGAATTATGTAAATTTGTTTCGCCGGAAAAATTTTCCTGCCACCACGTCGGCGTGGTCCATTGGAGATAGCTTTGGCCCCAACTGATTTCCTCCCCGGCAAAGAATAGGGCTGCCATGGCAACAAGACCAACAAGACCCGCTGCCAAATAATTCGGCTCTTTCAAAAATTCCCATGTTGAAATGAGCAAAAGACCTCCTGCCATACTTGCAGCGAGGAACGTCAAAATTTCGACCAATTGTAATTCTCTCTGCTCAATTTGAAAGACGTATGACACAAAAAAATGCGGTGCGGCGGCATAAGTGAATACCAAAGTAAGAATCACTAAAATAGGCCAGGCATAGGCTAGAATTTTCCTGAGACTCAACAAGGCATTTTCCTCTTTAATTGATCTTTTGGATTACCCTTGGAAGAGGAAGGCATGAGGCGATATGAAAACATACCTGATTGGGGCTTTGGAACCCAATGAATTTTCTTTGACTCGAAAGGGTAGCCTCTAAGCGTGACGATAAGCCTTCCAATTGAGCAATGAAATGGGTGCAATGCTTACGAGATGAGCAATTCCAGAGGACGATTCTAGGCTGTTCCCTGGGGACCGGAAGTTGGTGTGTTCCCTTGCTTTTTGCGTTGAGCGCGCTCTGCGATGTTTTCCATAAGGCCCGTGAATTTTTTGTATTGCGGGTGGTCTGGAGATAAGGGGTTGCCATCTTCGTCGCACATCAATTCTTGCATGCCTTCTAAAATTTCATTCACTTCGGGCAGAAATTCACCATCTGATTTTTTGCGTCCCATCTGTGTTCTCCTTTATTTATAAACAGCTAATGAGTTAAACCTATACTTTAAGATTTCTTATCTTGGTCTAGGATGCTTTGAATCACGACCTTGAGATTGTCGAAATTGAGATTTTTGATTCGAATATTACCATCGAGGACCACGGTAGGGGTATGTGTGACCTTGATCCGCTCTCCCCATTCTTTTCCTTTTCCTAAGGTTCTAAACGGCTTTCCGCTGGCCAGGCCCGCTTCGAATTCTGCCCTGTCCAACCCTACTTCCTTGAGAATTAACGACCGCATGGTTTTATCAAATATTTGGATGTCCTTGTCGTGGATGGATTGAAAAAGGACTTCCTTCATTTTCTGCCCTTTACCCATGGTGACGGCTTGATTGTACATTTCAAACGCAGTGGGTAGTTTGCCGGGCATGACTGGAAATCCAATCATTCGCGCCTCTAATTTATCGCCGAATTCTTTTTGGAGCTTTGTCACCACGACACGTTCAAACATATGGCAATGAGGACAATAGAAATCAGCGAATTCCAACAAAATGACTTTCCCCGATTCGTGCAGAGACGGTTCTCCCTCTATCAGTTCGTATTCGCCTTCGAGTGCACTCAAAGCCAAATTCGCGGAACCAAAGAGGCTAATAAGCAGGACAAGTCCTATCGCCAGTACTAACCGGGGCTGACGTGCTTTCATGAAGATCCTTTCATGATTTCAAGTTCCTGAAAGAGTGGCTCTCGAATCGAGGAAGCGTAATGCGGTAAAATCTCCGATTCTTAAAATCTTACAATAACGCCTCATCATATCAGACTAGGCCTAGGCCGCTTCAAGGCTCAATTTGCTGAGAAAGGAGATGTGAGGCATTTTCTTTTAATTTTATAGGCTTTTGAATATGGTCAGATTGATGGATTAAAGGAGGCGAGTTGATGAACATTGTACAGTTGAAGGATTATCAGACTTTTGCTGATGAGAAAATGAAGAAACTGAATTTGTTTGCAACAGCAAGATTCTTTTGCGATGTGTATTGCTTTGAGCCGGGGCAAGTTCAAAAGGTCCATGCTCATGGCGATCAGGATAAATTATATTTTGTGTTAGACGGGGAGGGGACGTTCCAAGTCGGGTCGGAAAGCCGGGTTTTACAAGAGGGACAGGGGACAATGGCCCCAGCGGGAGAGGAGCATGGTGTCGTCAATCATACTGAACAGCGACTTCGAGTGCTGGTGTTTATGGCCCCCAATCCTGGGTGAAGTCTAATTTGTCGTGAGCAGAAAAATCTGATGAGGAGAGTGAAACGGGCGGGTGGCTTTATTGCCTCCCCGCTCGTCTTGTTTGATGAAGCGATCTTAAAACGTGGGATTCATGGGATTGAAAATTGAAAGATTGTCTTCTCCCGATACCGAAAGAATACCCACAGATCCTTTGGCTACACGGAAAATACTATGGTCCACTAACAGATAGGCTCCGGGCACATCGACTTTAAATTCCACAATCGCAGCGCCGGCGGAAGGGATGAGAGTGGTTTGCACGTTTTGATTCACCGTTCCGCCAATCGCACCCTCCACGTACACTTTGTCAAAAATTTCTCCGATAATGTGAAAGGATGATGCGCTATTAGGCCCGATGTTTCCCATAAAGAGCCTGACCGTTTCTCCGGCTTTGGCTTGCAGTTCTTCTCCCATTAACGCACCAGCTTTGCCATTAAACACCACATGGTCCGGATGTTCCGCCAATCCTTTTTCCATAGACAATTCCATAATACCCTTTTCGGCGCTGGGCATCGTGAAAAATTCGCTTTGCATGACGGCATATTCATGATCGACGGCTGGTAACCTTTCCGTCGGATCGACAAGAATCAATCCATACATGCCATTGGCAATGTGTGCTGGAATGTTGGGCACTGGTGAGGCGCAATGGTAGATAAACAAGCCGGGACTTAACGCCTGAAAGGAAAAAACCCCTTCCTGTCCAGGGGCAGCCAAATTTGATCCAGCTCCACCGCCAGGTCCATTCACGGCATGCAAATCCATATTATGCGGGAATTTACTAGTTGAATGATTCTTTAAATGGAGTTCGACTGTATCGCCGACGCGGACTCGAATCATGGGGCCGGGCACCGTCCCATTGAAACTCCAAAATTTATATTTCACGCCATCGGCCAAGGTTCCGACATATTCTTTGGCTTCAACATTTACCACCACTTTCGCAGGCTGTGTCCTGGTAATGGGGGAGGGAACTTCCGGCAATGTTGTGAGTTTCGCTTGAACCGTTGGCATGTCTGCAGCCCAAGTATCAGAGGAAGGCCCAATGAAAGTTAGGGCCATGAACAAGGCCGCGACGATTCTTCCTCTGAACTTTCTATTGGTTATCATGAATGGTTTACTCCTTCTTCGTATGTGTGGTGTTAAAAACGCAACTTGCCTCGCTAGGCAATATCATATGGAAATATTATGATGAAACAATGATATAGATCATCAAATAGAGAAAAAATGGGAAAATTGGCGTGTGAAATGGAGGGAGGAAAAGGGAGTTTGGATGAGGTGAGGCGAGCCTAGGGCATGGGGTGGGGAGCCATTTCTTGGAGGCGTGGGAGATGGAGAATAAGAAGTTGTTTTCCATAACCAGCAATGATTTGATCTTTTTTGAATCGGCTCAGAATGCGGCTGGCGGTTTCTTTGGTGAGCCCTGCCATATCGGCTAAGTCTTGGTGGGTAAGCCGAACGGAAATGCGGATGCCGTTGCTTTCTTGAATGCCGGAACGCTCCGCTAAGTTCACAAGGAGGGCAGCCACGCGTTGCTCGGCCCGGTCCAAGGCAAAGGCTTTGGCATTGTCCTGTGATTCTCGTAGTCGCTGACTTAAATAATTGATAATGCTGACCGCTGCTTCAGGATTTCGTTGGATCACCTCGAGCATCGTTTTTCGGTGGATTTTGATAACGGTCCCATCTCCCATGGATTGGGCACAGCCGGGATGCGAGGATCCTGAAAAGGCTGAGGCTTCACAACAAAAGAGATCACCCGGCATGAGGACCTTGAGGGTCACTTCGCGTCCTTCAGGGTTGGATTTGACGCATTTCACATTGCCGTGTTGGACAATATGGAACCAATCGGCAGGATCACCTTCTCGAAAAATGAATTGTCCTTTTTGAATAGGAACTTCTACTGCGTGTTTGGCTAATTCCTGTCTGTCGGTTTCGGAAAGGCAGGCAAACAG
>JBFJON010000110.1:0-5758 GCA_041617575.1 Nitrospirales bacterium
ACGACGGCCATGATGCCCACATCCGCCCGTGGCGCTTCCCAGACATGCCTCAAGAATCGCCAATCAATAATATCGATACCGACTTTCAAGAGAATGCCCGCGAGAACTGCGAGGGGAATTTTTTCCGCCAGTGGGCCTAGCCACAGTAAGGTGGCTAAGAGTACGAGACCCATCAGGGCGCCAGAAAGGGGGGTACGTCCCCCAGATCGAATATTAGCCACGGATCGCAGGGTCGCTCCGGCTCCTGGTAATCCGCCAAAGAAGCCGGCCACCATGTTCCCAACCCCTTGCCCGATCAGTTCTCGATTAGAATTGTGTTGCGTGCGGGTCATATTGTCGCAAACCAACGAAGTCAGCAAACTATCAATCGCACTGAGTAAGGCCAGAACACAACCTCCTTTGATCATCAGCGGCAAAAATTCAAGTTGAAAAATCGGGACCTGAAAGGAGGGAAATCCAGAGGGAATCGATCCAATGATTGGCGCCTCTGGAAAGAACCAGATTGCCGTGGGCGTACAAACGAGCAAGGCTAAGAGCGGTGGCGGGACGATGCGACCTACCGACGGAGGGGTAAAATAGACGATGACTAGCGCGATCGCTGCCAGAATAACAGCATGGAAGACCGGTTCTGTGACAAATTCCGTGATGCCCATGACATTGGGTATCACACCTCCGGGTTTGCCGGCATGACCGAACAAAGGACCGATTTGTAAAATAATGATAATGGCCCCAATGCCACTCATAAACCCAGAGATCACCGGATACGGCATGAGACTGATATAGCGCCCAACTCCCAGGGCTCCTAACACGATCAAACCCACACCGCCTAAGACCACAGTCGTATATACCAGTTGTGGGTGATTAGCCATTTCCACCAAGAGCCCGGCAAAGACCACGGTCATGGGGCCAGTTGGCCCTGAGGCCTGCGCCGGTGTCCCACCGAACAAGGCCGCAAAAAATCCCACAAAGATCGCTCCATAGAGACCCGCTTCCGCACCAGCCCCCGACGCCACACCAAAAGCGAGCGCCAGCGGCACCGCAATTACGGCGGCAACCACGCCACCAAAGATGTCCCCTTTGATGTTGTTAAAGTGAAGTCCGTGAATCAGCATATTGGGTTTCTCTAGGGTAAAAGCCCCAAAGAGCAATCAGTAATCACATATGGAATGAAGACAAAAGAGGACCAAAGAAAAGGCCATTTTCTAACAATACGATTGACAAGACAGCGCAAGTGACTTAAGGATTAACCAGTTTAGGAGCAGTCATCTGGTGTTCAAAAAATCATGGAAGGAAAAAATGGTTCACGACGCACTAGTCACCTGAAAGGAAATTGTACGATGCGGACTCTTATCACACAACCCAGTATTATTCCTCCTGTTGGAATCAAGCCCAAGTTAATTGAAGAATATGCCGGTCGCGTCGCCACTAAAACTGAAATTGTGAGTATTGCCCGAATCGTCTGCCCTTCCTGATGGACGGAAAATGGGCAACAACCCGAGTTTGGGGAAACCAAAGTCGTTCTGAAAGGAATGGTTCAAGTTGAGCACAAACACCGTGTACTAGAAGTTCAGGCTGGTCAAGCCGTGACGAGTCTTCCGGGAGAATGGGTACGATACAGCACACCGGACGGGGACGAATATCTCGCCCTCTGCATGCCCGCCTTATCCCTTACAACCGTCCATCGAGATGCAGATAAATAATTTTGGCAATAGGGAATCCCCACCAAGATTGGAAAAAGGAGCAGTCATCTATGACCTTACAAGCCCATGTCAAAGCTCTCTACGAGGGCATTCGCGCCCTTATAGGAGAGCATAGTCCTGACCTCGTGCAAACACGCTTGGAAAGGGATTTGCGCCGCGTGATTCCACAATGGAGTGACGATCTCCCGGACTGTCCTGGTTGGTATTGGTACAAACCCCCAGGGATTGGTGAACCTGAATTGTTATTGGTGAGTCATGGCCGGATTGATACCAAACTCATGGCTGATCTTGGCCCACCAAATAATTTAGTGGATGTCCAGCGAATCAAAGGCCAGTGGGCTGGACCCTTGCTCCCGCCCACTTGAGGCCTCCACGAAAACATTCTTGCCCCGCCTCGGTCTAATGATCCAACGACGCCATATCGATTACGAATCGAAACCGGATATCCCCTCGAATCACGCGTTCATAGGCTTCGTTAATCTGAGAGATGGGAATGACCTCCACGTCTGAGGTCAAACCATGCTCACCACAGAAATCAAGCATCTCTTGTGTTTCTCGAATGCCGCCGATCAAGGACCCGACTAACCGTCGTCGCCGAAGAATGAGTGAAAAGGCATCAACAGGAATAGATTCGGGCGACGCCCCAACCAGGATATATGTTCCATCAGTTTTCAAAAGATCGAGATGCGCATTCAAATCATGGAGAGCAGAAATCGTATCAATCACAAAATCAAATGTCCGGGCTAATCGCGTAAAAGTCCCCTCTTGTGAGGTCGCGACATAATGAATTGCTCCCAGTCGCTTCGCATCTTCTCGCTTCGCATCAGAGCGACTAAAGACGGTAACTTCTGCCCCCAAAGCTCGCCCAATCTTCACAGCCATATGGCCTAATCCGCCAAGCCCCACGACCGCTAACGTATGGCCTTTACCAACACCCCATTGCCGCAACGGTGAATAGGTGGTGATGCCCGCACACAGCAGCGGGGCCACACCTTCAAGCGCAAGCCCATCTGGAACGGTCAAGGCATAGTGTTCATCAACAACAATGTGCTTCGAATATCCTCCATAATTCGGCTGCCCATTTTTATCCAACCCGTTGTAGGTGACAATCATTCCGGTTTCGCAATATTGTTCCAGCCCCTTCGTACACGACACACAGGTCCGGCACGAGTCCACGAAACATCCCACACTCACCCGATCCCCTGCTCGAAATTTCGTGACCTCCGCACCCACTTGCTCCGCGATACCCACGATTTCATGGCCCGGCACCATCGGAAAAATAGCCCCACCCCATTCATCCCGAGCTTGATGAATATCCGAATGGCAGACTCCGCAATATCGAATTTGAACAAGGATGTCCTTTGGTCCCACCCCTCGCCGTTCAAACGTGAAGGGGGCAAGCGCAGCCCCTGCTTGTTGAGCAGCATAGCCTTTGGTTGGCAACATTCTAGTTCTCCTCCTCACAGAACAGTGAATAGACACAGTGCCTTCAACCGCAATAGTGGGATTCATCATGGCATATCATCATCTGTCCCGTCGATGCAGAACCACAACCGTTCTCGCTGATGCATCTGATTCGGACAATCTTGAAGTCCACCATACGTTAATGGTTCAATTCCCTTCTGCTAAATTTTGTTCATAGAAGGGAACGACCTCATGAAATATGTGTATCTTGGACGCTCGGGACTAAAAGTCAGCCGATTGTGCTTAGGCACGATGAACTTTGGACCATTGGCATCGGAGACCGAAAGTTTTGCCATCATGGATAAAGCCTTGGAACTGGGCATCAACTTTTTCGATACCGCCGATGTCTATGGCTGGGAAACAGGTGAAGGGATTACCGAGCAAATTCTTGGCCGGTGGTTTGCACAAGGCGGAGGCCGACGTGAAAAAGTGGTGCTGGGCACCAAAGTATTCGGTCGTATGGGAGAATGGCCGAATCAATCCCGTCTCTCCGCGTTACATATTAAACGTGCATGTGAAGACAGTCTGCGCCGGTTACAGACCGATTACATTGATCTGTATCAAATGCATCATGTGGATCGACACACTCCATGGGAAGAAATTTGGCAAGCCATGGAACAGCTGTACCGAGAAGGCAAGGTACTCTATGTGGGTAGCAGTAATTTTGCCGGATGGCATCTGGCCCAAGCTCAAGAAATAGCTAAGCAACGCCATTTTCTAGGACTGGTGTCCGAACAAAGTCTCTATAATTTAAATGATCGCATGATCGAGCTAGAAGTCATTCCAGCCTGTGAAGCCTATGGCATGGGCCTCATTCCGTGGAGCCCCGTCGCTCGTGGCCTTCTGGCGGGAGCTCTGCAACCGACCACCACTGGACGGCGCGCCGATGAAGATCTGCAAAAAACTATCGAAAAAAACCGCCCACGATTAGAAGTCTATGAGCAACTCTGTCGTGAAGCAGGCGAAGCCCCCGCGCATATCGCCCATGCCTGGCTTCTTCATCAACCAGCGGTTACCGCACCCATCATCGGCCCACGAACGCTGGACCAATTAAATGGCACCATGCGCGCCCTCGAACTCACCCTCTCCAAAGATCTCCTGAAGCGCCTGGATGACATATTCCCCGGCCCCGGCGGCCCCGCCCCCGAAGCCTACGCCTGGTAATCCTTTACGGCCATTCCCAATTAAAAATCACTCTTCTCCCTTCCTCGGCATTCCCGACATTTTCTATCGGGGGAATCCATTAAACGTTTTTTAGGATGGATACCCGCCTCTGTCAGTGCTGAAGGGGCAAGCCCAACAACTACGGGTAGAATGATGCATAAGGTCCGATAACTAACCAAATTTTCAGCTCATTGCCACTCAAAGAAATAAGATCAAAGAGAGATCGAGTTGAAACACTAGACAAATAGTATTATTATCAATTCTTCACCCACACTCAGAGGCCAATCATGACGCATAACAAGATCTCACGTAAAATGACACAAGAACATACGTTCTTCATATAACCCCCCCAAATCATATACAGCGTCCCCTTTTTACTCTTAAGCAACACGAAACATCCTATTGGTTCGCTCGCAGCCTAGCCAACAAACGCCTTGGTATAGATCGGGTTTCTAGGAAACTCATTTCTATGAGGTAACCGACCGATAAGTTCGTCATAAATGGCTAGTATTTCCGAACAAATAGCAAGTATGTGACGTATTCAAACTTAGGTTAATGATGAGAATTCTCACATTATGTTATGAGTTTCCTCCACTCGGAGGTGGGGGCGCAAAAGTCGCCTATGGACTTGCGAAAGCGCTCGTGAGGCAGGGTCATACCATTGACCTAGTCACAATGGGATTTCGTGGTCTACCAAAACAAGAAAACGTTGAAGGAATCAATATCCATCGAATTCCTTGTATACGTACGCGAAAATCAATGTGCTATTCCCCAGAAATGATCTCCTACATTTTAGTAGCCATCCCAGTGATTGCTCATCTCATCAAAAGCCACAAATACGATTTAAATCACTCGCACTTCATATTCCCAGATGGGATTCTTGCAAAAATTGTACAGATGATGGTTGGACTTCCGTACATTATCACTGCACATGGCTCTGACGTGCCGGGATACAATCCTAACCGCTTTCAAATCCAACACAAGGTTTTCGCACCAATATGGAAGCGTGTCGTCAAAGATGCAGAACAAATTATTTGCCCAAGCAAATCGATCGAATCCCTTATTCACTCCATCAACTCCACGATTCGAACTACCATTATCGCAAATGGTATCAATCTCGATAAATTTAATCCGAGTCGGACCAAACGAAACCGTGTGCTTATCGTGACAAGGATGTTTGAAAGAAAGGGTGTTCAATATCTCTTAAAGGCCCTTGAGAACCTCGAGCACCATTATGAAATTCATATTGTTGGTGATGGTCCATACTTGAAAACATTACAGGGCCATGTGGATGAAAAAAATCTTGATGTGAAGTTTTGGGGATTTCTTGATAATCAATCAAAGGAAATTCGCGAGCTCTATGAAACTTCTCGTATTTTTGTGCTCCCTTCAGAAGCTGAAAACTTTCCAATTGTACTCTTAGAGGCAAT
>JBFJON010000111.1:0-5754 GCA_041617575.1 Nitrospirales bacterium
GCCATTCAAGAGGTTGGCGTCGTCATCAAAGATGTCGAAATCGGCCTCTGTGATTTCCCTTTTATGCTTAATGATAAACTCGTGTTTTTATGCTGGAAATCTGGAGAAGACCAGGTATGTTGGTGGCACGATATTGACAGCGGCTATTCAGACCGACAACCCATAGACGAGCCAGAAGCCTAATTTTCATCCCGCCTGACTCAGCATATATTCATTTTCCACAGGAAATCATCATCTTCATTGGGCTTTTTGACCTAAAAAGGAGACACGGGCTATCTCATAAAAGCAATGGAGGAAAGGGTAACGGTGAAATTTGTTATTTTGGGAACGGATGGGCCCGAGGGTGCAGCCAAACGCCCTTTATATCGTCAAGCTCACCTTCAACGACTAGAGCAATTGGCTCAACAGGGCAAAGTGATCTTGGCCGGCCCCCTGACCGATAAAACAGGCAGTTTGATTGTGGTAGAAGCCGAATCTCTGGAAGAAGTGCAGACTTTTGCCAAGGGCGATCCTTACATGATCAATGGGGTTTTTCAGGAGGTCACAGTTCATCCCTTCATGCAAGTCTTTCCTCGAGAACTCGAGTCGGAAAAGACTTGAATCGCCCGAACAAAACCGCTGATATCTCGTTATGCTTTTGAACCTCGTGCCGGTTTGGTTGGAGCAACCAACGAGCGCACACATTTCCATTCCTCGGGACGGACGGGTTGTACGGAAAGACGAGAACCTTTCCGTAGCAATTCCATGTTTTCGAGCCCTTTAATTGTTCGCAAATGTTCTAAGGGTAACGGTTTCGGGAAAGGCTGCATCAACTTGATATCTACCAGGAACCAACGGGGCGCATCGGGCGTGCTCTTGGGATCAAAGTAGCGACTCTTACGATCGAACGCGTAGGGATCAGGATAGGCAGCCTTCACGACTTCCACCATTCCGACAATAGCTGGAGGGTCCGCATTACTATGATAAAAAAACCCTCGATCCCCAACTTTCATGGACTTTAGAAAATTTCGGGCTTGATAGTTACGAACGCCTTCCCAACAGGTCGTTTGAGCAGGGCATTTCGCAAGATCTTGAATGGAAAAACTTGTCGGCTCGGATTTTAGTAACCAATACTGTGGCATGAAGCTCCTTGATAGCTTTAATCCTGTAGCTCGATATTCAATCCTCTATTCCACCAATTGGAAGCAATTATAGAATCTCGCTAAGGTACAGGACAATCCAATTTTTGTGACGCTACGACGATTTCCTTAATTCCTATTGCTCACTCCAAAATACTTTTATGCCCAAACAATTTTATGATTGATCAATTCATTCAATTCGCCGAATCATGGGTTACCAAAGAAATGTGGGTCGGCTTGATCATGTTTTCTGTGATCGCCTTTGTGGGCACCCTTATCACCCTTCCGGCCATTCTGATCCGTCTGCCTTCCGATTACTTCAAAAATCACCATCACAAACCGTGGTTTGCTAACCAGCATCCGGTGATTCGAACCCTTGGCCTTTTGGTCAAAAATCTTGCGGGAATCATTTTTCTCCTAGCAGGAATCGCTATGTTGTTCTTGCCGGGGCAGGGCTTACTGACGATGCTTTTAGGGATTCTCTTTATCGACTTCCCTGGCAAGCATCGTCTTGAACAAAGACTGATTCAGCATCCCCAAGTTCTTAAAGCTATCAATGCCTTCCGGGAGAAGGCTGGTAAACCCCCATTTACGTTTGAGTAAGAGGTCCTCCCTCCATTCATTCTTCAGGATCTCTACGGAAAGCTCCATGGTGGGTCTGTTGACTATCTCTCTCACATGGTCCATACATGCTCTAATCGAAATCGGGATTGGCAGCCGACGGGAATGAGCAAAAAAAGTCCGTCCAGCAAGGCCGCAGCTCTGTTGACGCACGGAGCGTACTCACAGTACGTGAGCACGGCAACATGGCGAGAACCCCGCTGGCGGCTTTTTTCAACATTCCCTCGGTTTACTCCTTCCAAGTCCATTGATAGGATGCTTCCCCATGGCAATAATGCATAAAGCTGGCTGGGTTGGTCTGGCAATCCTCTGCGCCATCGCATTTAGCCATGTTGTCGGCTTCCTCAATCCTCATGAAAAAGTGAATGGGCTATGGCTCGTCGTCGCGGCCTCCTGTTTCTACGTCCTGGCCTATCGGTTTTACGGAAGGTTTTTGGCCCGGCACGTCATGGACTTGGACGACAGCCGCCGTACACCGGCGTATCGCCTGGAAGACGGGACCAATTTTTATCCTGCCAACAAATATATTCTCTTTGGCCATCATTTCGCCGCCATTGCAGGAGCCGGCCCATTGTTAGGTCCGGTACTCGCTTCACAATTTGGCTTTCTTCCAGGATTCTTGTGGATCGTCATTGGCGCTGTGCTGGCCGGAGCGGTTCAGGATTTCATTATTCTCGTGGCTTCCATGCGCCGGAATGGGCGTTCGCTACCAGAAATCGCCCATGCTGAATTGGGACCTATCACCGGGTTGGCGACTGCCGTAGCCGTCCTCTTTATCGTCGTCGTGGCGCTAGCCGGATTGGGCCTGGCTGTCGTCAACGCACTGTATGACAATGCCTGGGGCACGTTTACCATTGTCATGACGATACCCATCGCCTTTATCATGGGGCTGTATTTACAAAAAGTTCGCCCCGGACAAGTCGGAGAAATGACGCTCATTGGCTTGGCTTTATTGCTCTTCACGATTATCTTTGGTCGAATCGTGGCTCAGTCAGAATGGGCAGAATGGTTTTTGTGGGACCGCACCACGCTGACTTGGTGCCTCGCATCGTATGGATTTCTGGCTTCCGTCCTTCCCGTTTGGATCCTCTTAGTCCCTCGAGACTATTTGTCCACCTTCATGAAATTAGGTGTGATTGCCCTGCTAGGAGTCGGGGTCATCCTGTTAGCCCCCACCATTGAAATGCCCCGAACGACCGAGTTTATTAGCGGAAACGGCCCAATCATTCCCGGCACATTATTTCCTTTTCTCTTTATCACGATCGCATGTGGTGCCATCTCCGGGTTTCATTCGCTTGTCTCATCGGGCACGACCCCAAAACTCATCAGCCAGGAATCCCAAGCCATTGTCGGATACGGTGCTATGCTCTTAGAAAGTTTCGTGGGCGTCATTGCTCTTATCGCCGCATGCCTATTGGTTCCCGGCGATTATTTCGCCATTAACACACATCTCCCGATTGAAACGTTGGAGACTATGGGGTTTCCCACCGCACATATTGAACAACTCTCAAACATGGTGGAGGTGGATGTCTCCGGACGACCAGGCGGTGCGGTTTCTCTAGCCGTCGGGATGGCTTCGATTTTTTCTGGACTACCCGGCATGTCCGGGCTCATGGCATATTGGTATCAATTCGCGTTGCTCTTTGAAGCGCTGTTTATTTTAACGACGATTGATGCAGGAACTCGGGTCGCCCGCTATCTGGTCCAGGAACTGGGAGGACGAGCCTACGCCCCGCTTAAAGAAATCAATTGGTGGCCGGGAGTATTGGGAACCAGCCTATTGGTTGTGGGGGCATGGAGCTATCTCATTGGAACAGGAAGCATTGCAACCATCTGGCCCATGTTTGGTGCGGCCAATCAATTATTGGGAATGCTGGCCCTCTGTATTGCCACGACCGTGCTCATTAAAATGAATAAGACTTCCTATCTCTGGGTCACCGTCATTCCTATGGTATTTGTTGGCGTAATCACGCTCGCGGGATGTTATGAACTCTTTATCATCTTTGTCAGTCGTGCGACTGCAGGTGAAAGCTCGCAAACATTCACGATGGGGATTAATGCGATGTTGGTGGGATTGGTGGCCCTTTTAGCGCTCATTGTCCTGATAGATAGTGCGCGCAAATGGTATGACTATCTTGTCCGCAAACACCCGTTGAACAGTACCGAAGTGTTTGAGGATGAAGGCATCAATATCCCCGCTGGCCCATGTTGCTAATAACCTGGCCCTAACGAATAACCAAGAGAGGAGTCCCATGGCCGATACCTACTCATTCGATGTGGTCTCGCGAATCGACATGCAAGAAATGAAAAATGTCGTGGATCAAACGTTAAAAGAAATCAGACAACGTTACGACTTTAAAGGAACCAAGAGCGACCTCACGCTCAAAGAAAAAGAGAAGCTGTTAGTTGTACTGTCGGATGACGATTACAAACTGAACGCGGTGCTGGATATTTTGAAAGCCAAATGCGTGAAACGGAATGTTTCTTTAAAAGGGTTAACCTATGGCAAGGTGGAAGAAGCTCTAGGGGGAACGGTTCGCCAAACCATCACGATTCAGAGCGGACTCCCTGACGACAAAGCCAAAGCTATCACGAAATCTATCAAAGAAGCCAAATTCAAAGCACAGGGGCAAATTCAAGGGGAGCAAGTTCGAGTGCAAAGCAAAAGCAAAGATGAACTACAAGCGGTCATGACCCATCTGAAGGCCCAGGATTTCGGACTCGATCTCCAGTTTGAAAATTATCGGTAACATCCATAAATACAGTTTTTTCTCCGACACCGTGACACCGTTTCCCTAATTTATTCAAGGATTTATCTAAGGCCTGCTGCCCAGCTTGTGCCCGTAAGATGTCCAACGATTCCACTCGAGACGTCCGACCTTTTCCAATGGGGGCCTCCAAGACTTCAAGCGTTTCAGTCGCCGACCCTGGAAGGTTAAAGGTCACAGCATAATCAGCAATGCCCAGGAGAGCCACCTCAGCCAGTGCCATGTTCTCGAATGTCGTTCCACTCATCTGGGTCATCATGCGTTCCTCACCCAATGTCACTGGCCCCGAATATTCCCGACTCGACAATATCACAAGAAGAAAGTAGGAGATTCCATGTTCCTGGCCACGAAGAATGAGTTCTTGCTGAACCTGTGCAGGTTGGGTTGAAGAAGGCAAAGCGATCGGCACGACAGAGGAAACCCCACATTGTTGCGTTAAAAACTCTTCAGTTCGTCGACTTAATGTTTCAAGGAAAGCCGGGGAAATCGCCGGGGCCGCATCAGGCCCCGACGTATCGGAATACACGACTAGCCCAATCCGTTCCAGTTGAGGCCACACTGGATCAGACTGCTGATGTATCTGCGTTCCGAAAAGAGCATTCAGGCGAGGATGTGGGCCTTCCACGCACCCAACAAGAACCACACAAGGAAGAATCCACAGCCTGACAAGGTTCATGAACAGCTCAAGAAGCCTTAGCCTGTTTCCACGCCATTTCTAGATGCATAACAGCTTGCGCAATGGCATCCTTCCCCGAAATCCAACGAAGCGTTTCGAAGGCATCCTCTTCAGAATTTGGATAAATGGGCGGTTGCATTTGCGAACGCCGCACGACCGGATACACATTCGATTCAAGCGGAACCGCTAACCGTTCAAGCGTCGCCCAAGCCTGCCCATCAGTCGTCACGACTGGTCGGCCTGTTTGCCCATCTAACAACGCCAACTCGAGACGTGCATAATTTTCCGCCCGATACCCCACCAAGCCCCCACCGCGTAATCCGGCCTGCTGAAAACCACCAAGCGGAAACCGATCGGGGACTTCCCATTCGGAGCTGGACAACACAGCCAGAAGCAGATAGGGCACACCGTGATCTTTGGCCAATTGAATAAATTGGTCGGCAGACCCATTGGGTTTTAACCCATCCGGATAAACGACGGAAGACAATTGAATAGGTAATTGTTTATGAATTTCTTCTTGGAGATACCCACCAAGATTTTCCAGCGTACCCGCCCGCAAACCTGGAGCCGA
>JBFJON010000112.1:0-5753 GCA_041617575.1 Nitrospirales bacterium
TACCACCAGCGATCGATTGGCAGTGGATGGGACCCCCTATCGTGAATGGTAATGATCGCTTTTGTACTAATTGGCAAAAAAGGCTACACTTTACTCGAACTCATGATCGTGGTAGCGATTGTCGGGATTTTGGTGTCTTTAGCGATTCCCAACTTTCAACAATCCGCGATGAAGGCTAAGGAAACCGCCCTCAAGCAAAATCTTTTCACCATGCGCGCCGTAATTGATCAATATTATGCCGATCGTGGAGATTATCCTGACAACTTAGAAGCCTTAGTCGAAGCCAAATATCTTCGAGCCATTCCCATGGATCCGTTGACGAAATCTTCGACTACATGGACTGAAATTTACGAAGAACAGGAAGAGGGCGATGACTCTCCTGCTGGGGTCTATGATGTTAAAAGTGGGAGTGATGACGTCGCTGGCGACGGTACTCCCTACAAAGATTGGTAGGTTATTCATGAAACATTTTTATCTTCAACACATGATTCTGAGTGGAACGTTAGTCCTAACATTGGGGGCTTGCGTCCACAAACCCACAAAAGCTATGCAAGTTAACCCACAGGTTGAAGCAGCTTGGCCACAACCGCAACAATCTGTTCTCCTTCAAGAAGCGCGGTCCGAGGCAGAGAATATGCGGGCCGAACTCGCCAGTTTGAAAATTCTCATGGCCAGGCAAGCGGGAGAACTCAGATCGTTACGGGAACAATCACAATCCGTTCATCACCGCGAAAAGGACCAAGGCCTAGAATTACAAGACATCCGAAGCCAACTCCTGTCTTCACAAGCCGAGCGAGATCAATTACGAAGGCAAAATATGGAATTGGAAGGCCAGGTCGCGGCCATACCCGATACCTCGCAACTGGTAGCGGACATTCAATCCATAGGTAGCTCCTTTCAAAATATGATGCGTAGCATGAAAGGGCTGGTCTCGGACATCACACTGATCAAACAGGAAATGCGCCTCACAACACACAAGTTGAAACCACAACAGACCTTGACAAGGACTCAGCCTCCTATGGCATTGACTGACCAGCAAACACCTGATGCCAAAGGACGCATCATCATTCAAGATGGGGATACCTTATGGAAATTATCTCGAACCTATCAGGTTTCTGTTGGACAATTGAGAGAATGGAATAATATGACTTCCGATCTGATTATGACCGGATTTCCCCTGAAAGTTGCCCAGCCGTTGGAAACGGTTGAAGCCCTATCCACCCCTGCCAAAGCCTCAACAGAATTGTCTGTTCCAGCGGCCAAAGAGGAAAGTCTAGATAACTCGGTTGAGGAGAACCTTCAATCGACGATAGATACCCGCGTAGAAATTCCTTCTGAACCAAAACATATTCTTTCCATTGCCAGTCCTCAATCGGATTCTCACGAGTCACCCTAGTGCCTAATTTTCATTACAGAGCCGCTCGTCCGGATGGAACCATTATTGAAACAAATGTGGAAGGGGAGACCCCTCGCGCTATACGCTTGCAATTAGAAGCTCAAGGGCTTTTAGTGCTGGATCTCAGTGGCTCGGGAACAGGGCCAGACATCTCATTGTCCACTCGGCAACGCCCGTTAGCACTACGAGACTTTCTGGTTTTCAATCAAGAATTCTTAGCATTGGTGAAGGCCGGATTACCCATGTTACGATGTTTTGATCTGCTAAATAATCGTACGGGACAAGCAGGGTTTCAACAAGCATTGCAGGCCGTTCGAGAGAGTATTCGAGGCGGTTCTGCCATTTCAGAAGCCATGGCCATGCATCCAATCTATTTTCCTTTGTTGTATCAGGCCTCTCTTAGGGCGGGAGAACAAGCCGGAAATCTACCGGAAGTGCTCAAGCGATATATCGAATATTTAAAAATGATTATTAGCGTTCGGGAAAAAGTGGTCAAAGCGACTATTTATCCTTTGTTTTTATTAGGCTTTGGTCTTTTGGTCACCTTCGGGCTATTGGTTTTCGTTCTCCCATCATTTGCCGAAGTGTATCAAGAAAGTCGTGTGGAATTACCCTGGGCGACACAATTGTTATTGGACGTGACCAATTCAGCCGGTCAATGGATCCTCGGCATTGCGGTCGTTCTGGGCTTATCTGGTGCATGGGTCTATTGGTGGAGAACGACGCCTCAAGGGCAATGGCGTATTCATTGGTTGTTTCTCAACGCGCCCGTTTTAGGCCCCTTGTTTCTGAAAAATCAAGTCATTCGTCTTACGAGAACCCTTTCAACAATTTTGGGTGGGGGCATTACTCTATTGTCAGCCCTTGAGGTCACCGCTCAGTCCATGCCGAACAAAGTTTTTGCCAGAGCCTTGAATTCCGTCATCAATCATGTTCGGGAAGGCATGAGTCTTTCAGCCGCCCTCAAAAAAGAGAAATTCCTTCCCAGTTTGACATTGGAAATGATCGAGGTCGGTGAAACGACCGGATCATTGGAAACCATGCTCTTCGAGGTAGCCGAATTTCATGAAGGTGAATTGGATTTTCAATTATCTCGCATGATGACCTGGATTGAACCCATTTTCATTATTCTGATTGGGCTTATTTTAGGGGGAGTCGTGATTGCCCTCTATCTTCCTATTTTCCAAATGGCAGGAGCCGTTTAGCAAGGAACACTGAGTAAGGGAATTTATGACTACACCCGTCAAACGGATGCCCTTCGAGGAGATCTTGGTTAAAAAAGGTCTGATCTTAGAGCATGAAAAAGACACATTACGAGAAACAGCTAAGGCCTCGAATCAATCCATTGCGGACATTCTGTTAGAGCGTGGCACCTTGACCGAAGATTCCGCCGGGCAAATATTAGCAGATCAATATGGCTTGCCTTGGAATAACTTGGAAGAATTCCGTGTTCCGACTTCCCTTATGGAATCCATTCCCGTTGAGCTCATGCACCGTTACGAGTTTGTTCCAATGGAAAAGGAAAACGACGTTCTCACGATTGCCATCGCCAAGCCCCAAGATCTTCGGATGATCGATGAGCTGGAGCACCAATTAGGGTATGAATTGAATTTGGTTGTCTCATCGAAACCGGCCATTCTTGCAGTGTTGGGCAATAGTGAAGGAAACAGCCAGGTTCTCACACGCATTAAAGCCGAATTGGATCCTGTTCTCATCAAAGAAGATGAAAAAGGTGAAGACGTCCTTTCGGTTGAACGCATAACCCAAGACCAAAGTCCTGTTGTCAAGCTCGTGAACACCATCATTTTAACGGCCCTACAAAAACAGGCCAGCGATATTCATATTGAACCAACAGATCGGACGGTTGAAGTCAAATTTCGCATTGATGGCGTGCTCTATTTAGCGATGGAGCCCTTTGATACCGGGATTCACCCCTCCTTGATCTCCAGACTTAAAATCATGTCAGAGCTGGATATTGCTGAACGTCGCACTCCACAAGATGGCCGGTTTAAATTACTGCTTAATCAACGCACCATTGATTTTCGGGTCTCCATTCTTCCAAGTGTCTATGGCGAGTCCGTCGTCATTAGGATCTTGGATAAGCAGCATGTGTCGGCAGGCGTCCAAGGGCTCAGACTGGAAGCCTTGGGCTACACAGGCGAAGACCTCCTGCGTTTTCGACGAGCGATTACGCGCCCCTATGGCATGATTCTCGTCACGGGTCCAACCGGCAGCGGAAAGACCACCACCCTTTACGCGGCCTTAAATGAGGTCCATACCGATGAAGACAAAATCATTACGATTGAAGATCCCGTCGAATACCAACTGAAAGGCATCGTGCAAATCCCTGTCAACGAGAAAAAAGGCCTAACCTTTGCTCGAGGGCTTCGTTCTATTTTACGGCACGACCCCGACAAAATCATGGTGGGAGAAATTCGAGATCTGGAGACGGCACAAATCGCCATTCAATCCGCCTTAACCGGCCATTTGGTCTTTACGACCGTCCATGCCAATAATGCCTTTGATGTCATTAGTCGGTTTGTCAATATGGGCATTGAATCTTACAATTTCGTCGCATCGTTGAGTTGCATTCTTGCACAACGTCTTGTGCGATCTGTGTGTCCATACTGCCGCGTACCCGTTGAAATTCACCCTGATCAATGTCGAGAGTCAGGCCTTGATTACGAGACGGTTAAGCATCAAACATTCTTTGAAGGCAAGGGGTGCAATGAATGCAATGGTTTAGGCTTCAAAGGCCGAAATGCGATTACAGAATTTTTAGATATGACCGATTCCATTAAAGAAATGATTTTAGCCGGAAAAACCTCATCTGAAATTCGTGTGGCCGCAATGGCACAAGGCATGACTTCCTTGCGTCAGGCCGCATTGCAAAAAGTGTTTCGAGGTGAAAGTACTCTCAAAGAAATCAATCGGGTGACTCCCGTTGAAGATATGTCATGAACTTGTTACCAATTAATCAACCTACCTTGGCTCTTTCCATATCGGAAGAAGCCTTGCATTTGGTCGAAGTTAAGAAATCTTGGTGGAGAATCAGGTTTCAAGAAGTCAAAAGGGTTTCACTTCCTACCGGCGTTATTCGTCTATCCTCAGCCAAACCTAATATTGAAAATATGGAAACATTCGTTGAACGGTTGCATATTTTGGTGGAACCTCTCAAAACACCCATTTCCATTGCCCTGAGCCTTCCCGATCTATGTGCCCGCACAAGCGTGTTCGATTTTTCCACGTTTCCCACGAAAAAAAAAGAACAGACGGCTCTTTTGAATTGGCGGTTTAAACAAGACTTGAAATTGGATACGGGCCAATCACGCTTGTCTTATGCCGTCTATGTCCCTACATCCCTTGCAAATGCGTCAAAACAAGAAAATCTAGAAAAAGTGAGGGTCTTAGGAACGGCTATTCGCAATGAAATTGTCGAGCAATATGAACATACATGCCTAGACCTCAACCTCATGCCGGTTTCCGTGAGTATTTCTGGCCTAGACATTTTTGATTTATATCAACGCACCATCCAAGATATTTTAGAGGTAGAAGACCGGCGCAAAACCAACCCATCATCTGGAGCCATGTTTCTCTTTATTAGTCATTGGGGGTTCACGTTTTTTGCCTTCTATGAAGGGTGTCCGAGTTTTGTCCGCACAAAAGCCATCACGATTCGACCAGATCCAAGCCCTGCACCCTTGAACGCATCAGTATCTGGATCAGAAAAACAGGAAAACATGCTCCAAAAAGGTGGAGAAGATGCCCAACAGGTTATCGAATCTCCAGACATTCGCAACGAAGATAGCTCAACGCCTCTTTACTCTTCCTATACCGCAACAAAAGTAGAGAAAGAAATTATGGCAACACTTCAATATTATTTAGAAACATTCTCACAAAATGAAACGACACCCTTCGTCGCCAATCTTTTTGTTGTGAGCGACCTAGAACATTGGCAAATGCTGCTTCCCACATCCGAACACCTTCAACAAACCGTCAAAGTAAGCGGATTAAGTATTTCTGACATTCAGGTCTTTCAACTCTCCTATTCCACGCATTTCAATAAACGAAAAAGCCGTTTCGTTCAGGAATCCAATACTTGGTCAGCCCTACCCGGCTTTGCCAGCTTAAGGGTGGCATAATGGTTCCACGTGTGCATATTAATCTATCCGCACCAGGTCTCAATCATCTCACGTTGGCGCAGTTTGGACTTAAGTTACTCACCTTTGGAGGGCTTGCTGTCACCATCTCTCTTTTGTGGGTAGGCCTAACTCTGCACAAAAAAATTGATGCCATAGCAGACCAAACAGACATAATTAACACTCACACAAGGCAGGTTGTGGATCAAGGAAAAACA